>DASQXT010000237.1:0-17356 GCA_035639575.1 Geodermatophilus sp. | reverse complement strand
CCGCCGCTGCCGGACGAGGCGATCCTCGGCCGGCTGGAGGGCGAAGAGTTCGACCGGGTCGCCGCCGAGGCCGCCCGCACCGCGCCACCGCGGGAGAACGGCGGCAACCAGGACATCAAGAACTTCACGAGGGGGACCCGGGTCTTCTACCCGGTCTTCGTGCCGGACGCGAAGCTGTCGATGGGTGACCTGCACTTCTCCCAGGGCGACGGGGAGATCACCTTCTGCGGCGCCATCGAGATGGGGGGCTTCATCGACCTCCACGTCGACCTCATCAAGGGCGGCATGGAGACCTACGGGGTGGGCGAGAACGCCATCTTCATGCCGGGCAACGTCGACCCGCGGTACGAGCGGTGGCTGGCCTTCTCCGGCACCTCCGTGACCCTGGACGACGAGCAGCGCTACCTGGACTCGCACCTGTCGTACCAGCGGGCCTGCCTGCACGCCATCGACTACCTGACCACGTTCGGCTACACGCCCGAGCAGGCCTACATGATCCTCGGGGCCGCGCCGATCGAGGGCCGGCTGTCCGGGGTGGTCGACATCCCCAACTCCTGCTCCACCGTCTACATCCCGACCGCGATCTTCGACGTCGACGTCACACCCTCGGCGTCGGGGCCGACCCGGATCGACCCCGGGATGGGCGTCCCCCGCTCCACCTACTGACGGACCGCGGTGTCGGGCCCCTCGTGGCCCCGGCACCGGGGTGGTCCTCCGGCAGTCGGCCCGACCACCCCCGCACCACCGGCGCACGGGCACGCCCGTCGCCGCGTCCCCTTCCCGCACCGCACCCGAGGAGTTCCCGTGCCCGAGGTCATCTTCGAGATCAACCGCGACCTGAGCGTGCCGATGGCCCAGCAGGCGGTCCCCGGACACAATCGCTGGCACCCCGACATCCCGCCGGCCAACACGGTCCGCCCCGGCGCCACCTACCGGATCGAGTGCAAGGACTGGACCGACGACCAGGTCCGCAACACCGACGACGCCGAAGACATCCGCACCATGAACCTCGACCCCTGTCACGTCCTCAGCGGCCCCTTCGCGATCGAGGGGCTGGAGCCGGGAGACCTGCTGGTGGTCGACATCGTCGACATGGGGCCCTTCGACGTCCAGCCATGGGGCTACACCGGCATCTTCGCCAAGGAGAACGGGGGCGGCTTCCTCACCGACTACTCCCCGGGAGCGTCCAAGGCGATCTGGGACCTCGACGGCATCTGGACCACCAGCCGGCACGTCCCGGGTGTGCGCTTCATCGGCAACTCCCACCCCGGGTTGTTCGGCTGCGCTCCCTCCGCCGAGCTGCTCGCCCAGTGGAACCGCCGCGAGCAGGCCCTCATCGACCAGAACCCCGACCGGGTGACCGGGGACATCCCCGCACACGGCGGTGAGACACCTGGCGCGCCGCAGGTCCCGGCGCTGGCGCTCCCGCCGCAGCCGAAGGACGCGCTCCTCGGCCGGCTGAGCGGCTCGGACCTCGAACGGGCCGCCGCCGAGGCCTGCCGCACGATCCCGCCTCGGGAGCACGGGGGGAACGTGGACATCAAGGACCTGGGCGTCGGTAGCCGGGTCTACATGCCGGTCTTCGTACCCGGTGGGCTGTTCTCCATCGGCGACCTCCACTTCGCCCAGGGTGACGGGGAGATCACCTTCTGCGGCGCGATCGAGATGCCCGGCTTCATCGACCTGCACTTCGACGTCATCAAGGGCGGGATGGAGCGGTACAAGACCGACATGCCGTTCTTCAAGCCCGGCCGGGTGGGTCCCAACTACTCGGAGTACCTGACCTTCGAGGGCATCAGCGTGGAGGACGGCCGGAACTACTACATGAACGCCACGGTCGCCTACCGCCGGGCCTGCCTCAACG
This sequence comes from Geodermatophilus sp., assembly GCA_035639575.1. Classification (GTDB taxonomy): domain Bacteria; phylum Actinomycetota; class Actinomycetes; order Mycobacteriales; family Geodermatophilaceae; genus Geodermatophilus. The sequence goes on along the minus strand of DASQXT010000237.1, from coordinate 15,492 downwards.
CCATCAACTACCTGATGCCGGCGATGGACTGGACCTTCGAGCAGGCGTACCTGTTCCTCGGGGCGGCACCCGTCGACGGCCGGATCGGCGGCGTGGTGGACATCCCCAACAGTGCGGTCTCGCTCAGCATCCCGTTGTCCATCTTCGACCGGAGCCTCCTGCCGGAGGGTGCCGGTGGAGGCCGCGAGCTGGTCGCGGACTGACCGATCCCCGGTCCGGGGCGGCGGCCCGCCGCCGCCCCGGTTCCTCAGCACCGGCAGGAGACACCCGTGCCCCTCTACGAGTTCCGCTGTCCGCAGTGCGGCCCGTTCGACCTGCGACGCGACATGCAGGACGTCGCTGACGCCGCGGTCTGTCCCTCCTGCGACCAACCCGCCCGGCGGGTCTACACCGTCTCAGGCGGCAGACCCTGGCAGGGGCCGCTGCGCGACGCGGGGAAGGCCGACCGCGCGCGCGTCGAGCGGGCGCGCAGCGGCGAACCGGTCATCACCGGCCCTCCGTCCGGGCGCCGGTTCCCCCGCCGCAGCGGCCACCACCACTGACGACGACCGAGGGCCGCCCCCGCGGTGCGGGGACGGCCCTCGGCGCTGCTGCTGACGTGCTGGAACGGCCATCCTTCAGGGGCCCGCGCCGAGCGTGCGAGGCGTGGGGGGAAGGGTGGTCCTTCTAGTACCAGCCGGTGGACTGCGAGTGCGCCCAGGCGCCGCACGGGCTGCCGTAGCGGCTGTCGATGTAGATCAGGCCGGCGTCGATCTGACGGTAGCCGTCCGACGTCTTGGCGATGCCGGTGCTGGCCCAGGTCGAGTTGAGGAACTGCGGGATGCCGTAGGCGGTGCTGCTGGGGTTCTGCGCGTTGGGGTTCCAGCCGCTCTCCTTGCCCCACAGGTTCTCCAGGCAGCTGAACTGCTGGGCGCTGCCGACCTTGCTTATCGCGTAGTCCTTGAAGGAGCCACGCGGCGCGGAGGACGAGCCGCTGGCAGCGGGAGCCGGCGCGGCGGCGGCCTTCTTCGCGGCGGCGTCACGCGCCGCAGCCTCCTGGGCGGCCTGCTCGGCGGCGGCCTTCTCAGCGGCCTCGCGGGCGGCCTGCTCGGCGGCAGCCTTCTCGGCGGCCTGGCGGTCCAGCTCGGCCTGCTCGGCGGCGGCCTGGACCTGCGCGGCCTGCACCTCGGCGGCCTGGCGCTCGCTGCGGGAGGCGGCGAGGCCCTGCAGCGGGGCCAGCTCGGTGGCGGCCGGGGCGGCGAGCGGCTGCTGCGCCGACTCCTGGTTGATGCCCAACTGCTCGGCGACGCTCATGGAGGCCGTCACCGTCTCGGTGTCGGCCTCCGCGGCCGGCTGCGCACCGACGACGGCGCTGACGACGACCGCGCCGGCGGCAGCGGTGGCCAGCAGGATCGCCGGGCGGCGGCCGCGGGCGGGGAGTCGCAGGCGACGGCGGGCGCTCCGGTTGGCAGGGTCATCGGTGGCCGGGACGGCCGGGAACTGCTTGGTGTCCATCAGGTGGGGGTGCTCCGTGGCGAGAGGGCGCGCGGGAGGTCCTCAGGGCAGAGGACAGCCCGGTGCGGCGCGGTCTACGGGGACGCCGGCGGCTCAGGGGTGCCGGCGGGCGCGGTCAGGTGCCGGGTCAGCCAGCCGGGGAAGAGGCGCGGAGTGCGCGTGGCCGTGCAGGCCGGCGAGCCGCGAGGGCCCGTGGGCGGGGCATGCGGAGTGCTCCGTTCTTCCGTGAGCCGCCTACCGAGTTAGCTGACGGGTTCGGGCGGGAAGCAGCCCTACCGGCCCGCGTTTCGTGATCGCGGGCGGGATTCACCCCAGTACTGCGGTGGGTCCCCGGCTCGCGCCCGCTTGCGGCGGACACGACTCGGCGGCGTCCGGTCAGGCTCCCCGAACGGGGACGAGACGACCGACCGGACGTCAGCCACCGTAGGCGGCGTTATCGGGTCGTGACAATCCCGGGGACCACATCCGCCCCGTGAGACACGTCGCACTGCCCTCCCGACCCTCGCCCGGAGGGAGCCGGTCGAGGGGAATACCGCGGGCCGCGGTACGTTGCACCGACCGGTAGTTGCACTCTCAACCAACGGAGACCGACATGCAGTTCGGCATCTTCTCGGTCAGCGACATCACGACCGATCCCACCAACGGCCGCACGCCCAGCGAGGCTGAGCGGATCCAGGCGATCGTCACCATCGCGAAGAAGGCCGAGGAGGTCGGGCTCGACGTCTTCGCCCTGGGCGAGCACCACAACCCGCCGTTCTTCTCCTCCTCGCCGACGACCACGCTGGCCTACATCGCCGCGCAGACGACCACGCTGCAGCTGTCCACGGCGACCACGCTGATCACCACCAACGACCCGGTGAAGATTGCCGAGGACTACGCGATGCTGCAGCACCTGGCCGGCGGCCGGGTGGACCTGATGATGGGCCGCGGCAACACCGGCCCGGTCTACCCGTGGTTCGGGCAGGACATCCGCAACGGCCTGCCGCTGGCGGTGGAGAACTACGCGCTGCTGCGCCGGCTGTGGGACGAGGAGGTCGTCGACTGGTCCGGGCAGTTCCGCACGCCGCTGCAGGGCTTCACCTCGACCCCGCGGCCGCTGGACGGCGTCCCGCCGTTCGTCTGGCACGGCTCGATCCGCTCCCCGCAGATCGCCGAGCAGGCCGCCTACTACGGCGACGGCTTCTTCCACAACCACATCTTCTGGCCCGCCGAGCACACCGCCCGGATGGTCGAGTTCTACCGCCGCCGCTTCGAGCACCACGGCCACGGCAGCGCCGACCAGGCGATCGTCGGCCTGGGCGGCCAGGTGTTCATGCGCAAGAACAGCCAGGACGCCGTCCGGGAGTTCCGCCCCTACTTCGACAACGCCCCGGTCTACGGCCACGGCCCGTCGCTGGAGGACTTCTCCCGCGAGACGCCGCTGACGGTCGGCTCCCCGCAGCAGGTCATCGAGCGGACCCTCAGCTTCCGCGAGTACGTCGGGAACTACCAGCGGCAGTTGTTCCTCATCGACCACGCCGGCCTGCCGCTGAAGACGGTGCTGGAGCAGTTGGACATGCTGGGCGAGGAGGTCGTGCCGGTGCTGCGCCGCGAGTTCGCCGCGCTCAAGCCCGCGCACGTGCCCGACGCGCCGACCCACGCCTCGCGCGTGGCGGCCCGGCAGGCGTCCCTCGAGGAGGTCTCCGCATGACCACCCGCACCCTGGCCGTCGTGAGCGCCGGGCTGTCGACGCCGTCGTCGACCCGGCTGCTGGCCGACCGGCTCACCGCCGCGACCGTCGCCGCCCTGCGCGAGCGGGGCGACGACGCCACGGTGGAGGTCGTCGAGCTCCGCACGCACGCCCGCGACCTGGCCGACGACCTGGTCACCGGGTTCGCCAACGAGTCGCTGCGCGCGGCGATCGACACGGTCGTCGGCGCCGAGGGGCTGATCGCGGTGACGCCGGTGTTCTCGGCGTCCTACAGCGGGCTGTTCAAGACGTTCTTCGACGTCCTGGACAAGGACTCCCTCACCGGGACGCCGGTGCTGCTCGGCGCCACCGCCGGCACCGCCCGGCACTCGCTGGTCATCGAGCACGCGATGCGGCCGCTGTTCGCCTACCTGCGCGCGATCCCCACACCCACCGGCGTCTTCGCCGCGTCGGAGGACTGGGCCGGCGCCGGTGGGGTGGACGCCGAGCTGGCCCGCCGGATCGACCGCGCGGCCGGCGAGCTGGCCGACCTCGTCGCCGGCCGGCCGTCGACCAAGCGGCCGGTGGACCCGTTCGCCGACGTCCCCTCCTTCGAGGAGCTGCTGCGCGGGCACTGAGCCCTCGCGATCACGGCGCCGGGACTACCTGCCGACCCCGGTGGGCGGTCCCGGCGCCGTGATCGTCGAGGGACGTCGCTCCGGACTCGTCGGTCAGCCGGATCGGTAGACGTCGCGGCCGTGGTCGATCCTGAGGACGACCACCTCGCGCGGCGCGTCGAGGACCCGATACAGCACGCGGTAGGTCCCGCGTCGCGCCGACCACACCCCGGCCAGATCGCCGCGCAGCGGCTTGCCGATCCTGCGCGGCGCCCGGACCAGCGCCGTGGTCGAGAAGTCGATCACCGCGACGGCCACCGACTCCGGCAACTGCTCGGCCAGCGCCCGCCTCGCCGGAGGCGTCTCAGCGGACGGCGTCCTCCGAGGGGACGGCGGAGCCGCCCTGCGGGGCCTCGGCCGTCATGATCCGGGCGATCTCCTCCCGGTCGGCGGCCGAGGGCAGCCCCCACCCCGGCTCGTAGCCGTAGACCTCTCCCAGCGGCGTGGACGCGGTACGCCCGGTGAGCACCTCGACGGAGGAGGCCTCGATGAGCCCGGGGTGCTCGACACCGCAGGCCTCGGCCACCTTCACCAGGTCGCGGCGCAGCGTCCCGATGTAGTTCGCCGCCCGCACGGACTTCAGCTGGGGGTCCAGGCCGTGCGCCAGCCAGGGGTTCTGCGTGGCGACGCCGGTCGGGCAGGTGTCGGTGTGGCACTTCTGCGCCTGGATGCACCCGATCGCGAGCATCGCCTCGCGGCCGACGTTGACCATGTCGCAGCCGAGGGCGAACGCCACGATCGCGTTGTCGGGCAGGCCGAGCTTGCCGGAACCGATGAAGGTCACCTGCTCCTGCAGCCCCGCGCGGGCGAACACCGAGTGGACGCGGGCGAAGCCGAGCTGGAACGGCACGGACACCGAGTCGGTGAAGATGAGCGGCGCAGCGCCGGTGCCGCCCTCGCCGCCGTCCACCGTCACGAAGTCCACCCCGCGGCCGGTGGTCGCCATCAGGTCGGTGAGCTCGTGCCAGAAGGTCATGTCGCCGACGGCGGACTTGATGCCGACCGGCAGCCCGGTCTCGGCGGCGAGCAGCTCCACCCAGTCGAGCAGGCTGTCGGGGTCGGAGAACTCCGCGTGCCGTGACGGGCTGATGCAGTCCACGCCCTCCGGCACGCCGCGCGCGGCCGCGATCTCCGCGGACACCTTCGCGCCCGGCAGGACCCCGCCCAGGCTGGGTTTGGCGCCCTGGCTGAGCTTGATCTCCAGGGCGCACACCGGCGCGGAGGCGACGAGGTCCTTGAGCCGTTGCAGGTCGAAGCGGCCCTGCTCGTCGCGGCAGCCGAAGTAGGCGGTGCCGATCTGGAAGACCAGCTCACCGCCGTGCCGGTGGTGCACGGAGAGCCCGCCCTCGCCGGTGTTCTGCAGGCAGCCGGCGAGCGCCGCCCCGCGGTTGAGCGCCTCGATCGCCGCGCCGGACAGCGACCCGAAGCTCATGGCCGAGATGTTCACGACCGAGGCCGGCCGGAACGCCCGCGCCCGCCCGCGTGGTCCGCCGAGCACCTTGGCGCTGGGCAGCGCGACGTCGTGGCCGGCGTGCACGGAGGTGGGCGGCACGGCCCGGCCGAACGTGCGGTGGTTGATGACCGGGTAGCCGGCGGTGAACTCCAGGTCGTTGTCGGTCCCGAAGCCGAAGTAGTTGTTCTCGTGCTTCGCCGACGCGTAGACCCAGCGCCGCTGGTCGCGGGTGAACGGCCGCTCCTCGTTGTTGCCCGCCACGAGGTACTGGCGCAGCTCCGGGCCGACCGACTCCAGCAGGTAGCGCGCGTGGCCGATCACCGGGAAGTTCCGCAGCAGGGTGTGCTCGCGCTGCAGCAGGTCGCGGGCGGCGACCGCGGCGAGACCGGCCAGGCCGGCTCCGGCGAGACGGAGGGTGCGTCCCATCGCGCCACGATGCCACCGCGGGCCCGGTTGCGGCGGGTCTGCCTGCGCCGCGGGGTCTGCGCCCGGCGTCCTCAGGTCGCGATCATGGCGCCGTGACCGGTCGCGGCGGCCCCCTGCAGGGGCCCGCCGCCGGCCCCGTCCCGGATCCCGCCCTGAGCCTGCGAAGGGTGGGGAGGACGGGGTCCTTCGACGGTGGGGGGCAGGGGGTCCTTCTTCAGAGGAACAGGCTGAGCACCAGCGCGATGAGGAAGCCGATGGTGCCCAGCAGGGTCTCCATGACCGTCCAGGTCTTCAGCGTCGTCTTCTCGTCCATCCGGAAGAAGCGGCTGACCAGCCAGAAGCCGGAGTCGTTGACGTGCGACAGCACCGTCGCCCCACCGGCGATCGCGATGACGATGAGCGCCAGGTCGACCTGGGAGAGCCCCTCGGTCGCCTCGACCACCGGCGCCATCAGCCCGGCCGCGGTGGTCAGCGCGACCGTCGCCGACCCCTGCGCCACCCGCAGCAGCACGGAGATGACGAACGCCGCCACGATGACCGGCAGCCCGATGTCGCCGAGGACGTCGGCCAGCGCCTGGCCGATGCCGCTGGCCCGCAGCACCCCGCCGAACATGCCGCCGGCGCCGGTGATCAGGATGATCGCGCACACCGGCCCCAGCGCACTGTTGACGATCGACTCGACCTGGGCGCCGCTCTCGCCGCGACGCACGCCGAGGACCACCATCGCCACGAGCACGGTGATGAGCAGGGCCACCGGGGTGGCGCCGATCAGCTGACCGGCGCGCACGAGGAGCGAGTCCTCGGCCACCGCTCCCGCGCTGGCCAGCGTGGAGAGCCCGGTGTTGAGGAAGATGAGCACCAGCGGCAGCAGCAGGATGCCGACGACCGTCCCGAAGCGCGGCGGCGCCGGCCGGGTCGCGGTCTCCGTGGCCCGTCCGCCGGTCGACGCGATGCCCGGCGAGGTGCCCTCCACCGAGGGGTCGGGCTCGTCGTCGGCCGTCCGCGCGGCCGCGTCGTCGAGGATGTGCGGCACCGCGACGTCGTAGCGGCGGCCGGCCCACAGACCGAACAGGTAGCCGCCGAGGTACCAGGTCGGCAGGCCGACGACCAGGCCGAACACGAGCACCAGGCCGATGTCGGCGCCGATCAGCTCGGCGGCCGCGACCGGCCCCGGGTGCGGCGGCACGAAGGCGTGCATCACCGCGAAGGCCCCGGCCACCGGCAGGCCGTAGGTCAGCAGCGAGCCGCCCAGCCGGCGGGCCACCGTGAACACGATCGGCAGGAAGACGACCAGCCCGGCGTCGAAGAAGATGGGGAAGCCGAACAGCAGCGCGGCCACGCCCAGGGCCAGCGGCGCCCGCTTCTCCCCGAACCGCGCGATGAGGCTGTCGGCGAGCACCTGCGCACCACCGCTGTGCTCCAGCAGCCGGCCGAGCATCGCGCCCAACCCCACCAGCAGCGCGACGCTGGCCAGCGTCGTGCCGAAGCCGCCGGTCAGCGTGGTGACGACGTCCTCGAGCGGGATCCGGGTGGCCAGCGCGGTGAGCAGGCTGACCAGCACCAGCGCGAGGAACGCGTGCAGCTTCAGCTTCATGATCAGGAACAGCAGGACGGCGACCGCGGCGGCCGCGATGAGCAGCAGCGGGCCGGCACTCAACGCCGGCTCGACCTCGGGCACGGGTTCCTCCTCGTGGGGATCGGACGGCGGGTCAGACCGGGTGGGGCGGGTCGTCCAGGGCGTCGAGCGCGGTGAGGACGTCGGTCAGCGCATCGGTGGAGCGCTCGACCAGCGGCCGCAGCTCGCGGTAGACCGCGGCGTCGGCCGGGTCCGGCTCCACCGGGTCGTGCACGGTGACCAGCGCGGTCGCGGCATCGAGGTCGGGCAGCGCCCCGAGCGCGTGCAGCCCCAGCAGGCAGGCGCCCAGCGCGGTGCCCTCCGGCGAGTCGGCGACCCGCACCGGCAGGTCGAGGGCGGCGGCGAGCGTGCGCACCCACAGCGGCGAGGCCACCGCTCCCCCGGTGGCGCGCACCTCCCGCACCGGGGCGTCGGTCACGGAGAACGCGTCGCGCACCAGCGCCAGCTGCTGGCAGACGCCCTCCACCGCGGCCCGGACCAGGTGCGGCCGGCGGTGCTCCCGGCGCAGCCCCAGATAGGCCCCGCGCAGGCCCGAGCGCCACCACGGCGCCCGCTCGCCGAGCAGGTAGGGCAGGCACAGCAGCCCGGCGCTCCCCGCGGGCACCCCTGCCGCCTCCTCGAGCAGGCGGGCGTCGAGCTCGTCGGCCTCCTCGCCCTGCGGCTCGGGCTCCCCGGGCTCGACGGCCAGCGCGAGAGAGGCCCAGCGCACCACCGACCCGCCGTTGTTCACCGCTCCCCCGAGCACCCAGTGCTCGTCGGTGAGGGCATAGCAGAACAGCCGGCGGCCGGGGTCCACCCGGGGTGTGGGGACGACGACCCGCATCGCGCCGCTGGTGCCCAGCGAGACCGCGGCGACCTCCGGGCGCACCGCGCCGACGCCGAGGTTGGCCAGCACCCCGTCCGAGGCCCCGATGACGACCGGGGTGTCGACGGGCAGCCCGGTCGCGGCGGCCACGTCGGCGCGCAGGGACGGCAGCACCGCGGTCGTGGGCAGCACCTCGCCGAGCTGGTCGGGCCGCACGCCGGCGATGCCCAGCGCCTCGTCGTCCCAGCGGCCGGCGCGGATGTCGTACATCCCGGTCGCCGAGGCGCACGAGCGGTCGACCACCTGCGGGCCGCCGCACAGCGCCGCGAGGACGAGCTCCTTGACGCCGCCCCAGCGCGGGGTCGCACCCACCCGGTCGCCGTCCTGGGCCCGCTCCCAGGACAGCTTCACCAGGGGCGACATCGCGTGCACCGGTGTCCCGGTCCGGGCGTGCAGAGCGGGGGCGCGCCCGTCGGCGTGCAGTGCCCGCGCCCACTCGGTGGCGCGGGCGTCGGCCCAGGTGACCAGCGGCCCCAGCGGCGCGCCGTCGCCGTCCATCGGCACCACCCCGTGCATGGCGGCCGACAGTGCGATCCCGACGACCCGGTCGCCGCGCTCGCGGGCGTGCCCGGCGACGGCGGTGAGCGCCTCGACCGCGGCCTGCTGCAGCCGGCGGGCGTCGAGCTCGGCGCGGCCGGGGGCCGGCACCAGCAGCGGGTAGCCGACGCTCACCAGGTCGCGGACGCGGGCGTCGACACCCGCGGTCACCGCCTTCGTCGCCGTCGTCCCGGAGTCGAGCCCGACGACGACGTCCACGCGCACCTCCCGCTGGGGTCCTGCGGTCGGGCCCGACGCCAGCGTCTCAGACCGGCAGCGCGGACGCGGGGTGGCCCTCCTCTGCCAGGGCCTGCAGCACCTCGTCCAGCTGCGCGGCGAGCCGGCGGATCTGGGCGTGCGCCTCGGCCAGCTCCTCCTCCGCGGCCGCCCGGGACTCCTCGGCCTCCTCCCGCATGCGCTCGCAGTCGGCGACGGCACCGTCACGGACCTCGCGGGCCCGCCGCAGCAGCGCGTCGGCCTCCGCCCGCGCGACGGCGCGGATCCGGTCGGCGTCCGCGGCGCCGGCCTCGGTCAGCCGGGCGGCCTCGTCGGCGGCCAGCCGCAGGATCTCCCCGACCCGCTCGGAGGTGCGCACCTGCTCGCGTCCGGCCGGCGAGCAGGCCAGCAGCCGGCGGGAGATCTCCAGCTCCGCCGAACAGGTGCCGTAGCGCGTCAGCAGGTCGTCGTTGGCCCGCCGGACGGCGAGCAGCTCGGTGTGGGCCCAGGCGACGTACTTGTCGACCTGCAGCCGGTCGTAGCCGCGCAGCGCGGCCCGGAAGACCGGCCGCGGCTCGAGCAGGACATCGAGCTCACCCGGGGTTGCGGGGTCCGTCCTGGGGATCGGGAGCCCGCCGGACCCGACGCCGGCCGGGACCTCGTTGCGTCGGAACACCGCGCCTCCCTGCGTCCCCGCTCCTGCCGAGAGTCGGACGCTGCCAGACCGCGGACACCGGCTGGCGGTGGCGCGCCTCGCGGAGGAGGCACGACGGTGGTGTCCGACACCTGCGTGCCGAGTCGGCCACGGGCTGTGCTGAAGGACCCCCTCCCCCCACCGTTGCGGGCGGGGTGACGTACTGGAACGGCCACCCTTCAGGGGCCCTCCGCCTGAGCGTGCGAGGCGTGGGGGGAAGGGTGGTCCTCTGTCAGCGGTAGGCGGAGCGCCCCCGCAGCCGGGCGCCGACGGCGGCGACCAGCGGCACCAGGACGACGCCGTCGCGGGCCAGCCGCGCGCGCAGCTGTCGCCGGTGCCGGACCACCCCGACGAGGCCGATCGCCCAGAAGACGTACTGGACGGCGAAGGCGGCGCGGAAGGCGTCCAGCGAGTAGTCGGTCGAGCCGCCCGGGGTGAGCAGGTCGAGCACCGCGCCCACGGCCAGGACGGTGAGCAGCGAGGCGACGAAGCCGCCGACGTTGACCACGCCGCTGGCACTGCCCTGCCGCTCGGCGGGGTTCCAGGTGCGGGCGAAGTCGAAGCCGATCATCGAGCCGGGGCCGTTGGTGCCCAGGACGACGACCAGCAGCACCAGGAGCGGCAGCGGCGCGCGACCGGGCCACAGCAGCACGACGGTCCACATGGCGGCGGTCGCGGCCAGGATGCCGAACACCAGCGACGAGCGGCGCAGCGGCCACCGGCCGCACAGCCGGCCGAACAGCGGCCCGACGATGATGCCCACGACCACGAGCAGGGTGAGCAGCCCGGCGGCGGTCGCCGGGCTCAGGCCCTGGCCGAGCACCAGGAACGGGTAGCCCCACAGCAGCGCGAAGACGGTGCCGGAGAACTGGGTGACCAGGTGGGTGTAGAGGCCGATGCGGGTCCCCGGCTCCCGCCAGGTCAGCGCCAGGCTGCGCCGCACCTCGGCCAGCCCGGCCGGAGGGGCCAGCTCGGTGCCGGGCGGCGTGTCGCGCAACGCCACGAACACGAGGACGGCGACGAGCACGCTCACCGCCGCCGCGCCGAGGAAGGTGCTCTCCCAGGACGTCGAGTGCAGCAGCGCGACCAGCGGGTAGGCCGCGACGATCTGCCCGAACTGGCCGAGGATGCCGGTGAGCTGGGTGATCAGCGGGATGGTCCGGCCGGGGAACCAGAGCCCGACCACCCGCAGCACGCTGACGAAGGTCATGGCGTCGCCGGCGCCGACGAGCACCCGGGCCGCGATCGCCGTCGGTACGTCGCCGGCCACCGCCAGGGTCGCCTGACCGGCGGCCATGGTCAGCGCGCCGGCCAGGATCAGCCGGCGCGAGCCGAAGCGGTCCAGCGCCACCCCGACCGGCACCTGCATCGCGGCGTAGACGACCAGCTGCAGCACCAGGAACAGCGACACGGCCGAGGCGCCGGCGGAGAAGCGCTCCTGCGCCTCGACCCCGGCGACGCCGAGGGAGGCCCGGTGGAAGACCGCGACGGTGTAGGCGGCCAGCGCGACGAGCCACATCGCGTAGGCACGGGCCGTCGGTCGGGAGGTGGTCGCGGTCGTCACCTCAGGGACGACGCCGCGAGCGTCCCTGTTCCTTCCCGGTTCGCCGGTGAGGTCTGTCACCGCGCCGGTGTGCCCGGTCCGGACACGCCGCACGCCCATCAGCGGGCGTCGGCGCGGGGCCGGTACCGGCCGGGGCCGATACAGTTCCGCGCGTGAGGGGTCTCGTCGATCTCGGCGACGACCCCACCGTGGACGACGCCGAACGCCGCGGCCGGATCCTCGGCGCCCTGGCCGCCTGCATGGCCGAGAAGGGCTACCGCGCCACGACCGTCGCCGACATCGCGCGGGTGGCCCGGGTGTCGAAGACCGTGCTGTACGCGCACTTCCGGGACAAGGAGGACTGCCTCCTCGAGCTCGTCTCCCGGGCCACGGACGAGGTCCTCGACGAGCTGCGCCGGACCCAGCAGGAGGGCGCCGCGGCGGGGCTGCCGTGGCGCGACCGGCTGCACGCCACCGTCTCGGCGCTGCTCTCCGCCCTCGCCTCCGGCCCGGAGGTGGCCTGGGCGGTGCTGGTGGAGGTGCAGGCGGCCGGCCGCAGCGGGCTGGCGCTGCGCCGCGACGTCCTCGACCGCTACGTGACCCTGCTCTGCGAGACCGCCGACGACCTGGTCGCCCGCTTCCCCGACGAGGTCCGCCCGCTCGGCCCGGACCTGGTGCTGGCCGCGGTCGGCGGCATCCACGAGCTCATGCTCACCCGCGTCGAGCGCGGCCAGGCCGCCCGGCTCACCGAGGACGCCGACGTCGCCGCTGCCGTCCTGGTCGGCCTGTTCGAACGCCGCGGCTGAAGAAGGACCTCCCTGCCCCCCACCACTCGCAAGCTCGCGGCGGGACCCTGCAGGGATGCCGTTCCAGTACGTCACCAGGGCGGCAGGCATGACCGGCGCGGACCGGGGGCAGGAGGGACGTCGTCCGCCGGGCCCGACCGGGCCGCGGCCGCACCGACCCGTGCCCGACCGACGAGAGGAACCCTCGATGGCGTCCGTCATCCACTACACCATCGCGACCGAGGCGGAGAAGTACGACGACTTCCGCCGCGTGCTGTGGACCGGCAAGAACACCCAGCTGGTCATCATGACCATCCCGCCGGGCGGTGAGATCGGCGAGGAGGTGCACGAGGACATCGACCAGATCCTCACCTTCGTCAGCGGCACCGGCGAGGCGCGGATCTCGGGCAACACGAAGAAGGTGGCGCAGGGCGACCTCGTCGTCGTCCCCGCCGGCACGAAGCACAACTTCGTCAACACCGGCCCGAACCCGCTGGTCCTCTACACCGTCTACGGTCCGCCGGAGCACGCCGACGGCGCGGTGCACCGCACCAAGGAGGAGGCCGACGCGGCCGAGGAGTCGGGCGAGGACGAGCCGCCGACCGAGTGAGCGCCGGGGTGGGGGGGTGCGCCGGGCCCCCCACCCCGTCCGTCCCGACCGGGGGCCGACGCGCCGGCGTCCTCCCTCAGCCGCGCCGCAGCCGCTCGACCAGCGGCGCGGTGGACGCCGGGAGCAGCCGGGCGGCCGGCGTGGGCAGCCGGACCTCGACGGCGACGTCCTCGTCGATCCGGTAGGGCTGGGTCAGCAGCACCGAGCCCAGCGTGCGGCGCAGCCGCGAGACCTCGGCGCGCACGGTGACCGTCCGGGTCGGGTCGCCGAAGAGGTCCGCGGCGAGCGCGGCGGCCGAGCGCCCCGCGGGGTGCCGGGTGAGGGCCAGCAGGATCTCGGCGTGCCGCAGGCTCAGCCCGGCCGTCCAGCTGCCGCTGGCCCCGGTCACCTGCACCTGCGGGCGGGGGCCGGCGAGGTCGAGCACCAGCCCCGCCGGCCGGTCGTCGTCCGCCGGGCCGGACGGGCGCAGCAGCCAGCCGCCGGGCAGCGGCTCGACGGTGCACCGGCCCAGCGCCGGCACCCAGACCGGGCCGGCGTGCACCTCCTCGGGCAGCGCCACCCGGTCGGGCGCCGCCAGGCCGGTCGCGGCGGCGGTGCAGCCGTCGACGCCCACCACCAGCGCCGGGCCGGTCAGGCGGGCGAGGATCGGCGCGGCCAGCGTCCGCAGCCGCTCGACGTGCCGGGTGTGGGCCTGCAGGAGCTCCTGCCCGGCCAGTGCGGCGACGGCGTCGACGAGGGCGATCGTGCTCGGGTGCACCGTCGAGGCGGGGCCGGAGAGGTCGACCACCCCGAGCACCCGCCCGGTGACCGGGTCGCGCAGCGGTGCGGCGGCGCAGGTCCACGGCTGGTGGCCCTCGGCGTAGTGCTCGGCGGCGTGCACCTGCAGCGGGGCGCGGACCACCACGCTGGTGCCGATGGCGTTGGTGCCGACGACGTCCTCGTCCCAGCAGGAGCCCTCGACGAAACCCAGCCGGTCGGCCCGCCGGCGCACCTCGGCGCCGCCCTCCCGCCACAGCACCCGGCAGCCGGCGTCCACGACGACCAGCACCTGCCCGGCGTCGCGGGCGACCGGCAGCAGCCGCTCGCGGAGCAGCGGCAGCAGCGGGGCCAGCCCGCTCTCCGCGCGGCGGCGCTCCAGCGCGGCGCCGTCCAGCAGGGCGACGTCCGGTGTGCGGGAGGGGTCCAGCCCGCTGCCGCGCAGCCGGCGCCACGACGCGCCGATCACCGGACGGGGCGCGGCGGGCGGGGTGCCCCCGGACAGGGCCGCGGCGCGCACGCGCGCGAGCAGCCGGGTGTGCACCCGCGGGTCGGCCCCGGGCGGCAGGGCGCTCTGGACGGCGGTCATCGGCAGCTCCTCCACTGTGACCTGCGCCACGACCATATGCCGTGCAACCCCCTGCAACGGCTGCGCCCGGTGCGGTCGTGAGGGTGTCCTGGGTCACGACCCGCCCGCGACGACGCAGGAGGCGCCCTCCGTGACGCAGACCGTCCCACGACCCGAGACCACCGGCTCCCCCGCCGAGCGCACCGACGCCTGGCTCGCCGCGTTCGAGGACGCGCTCACCGCGGGGGACGTCGACCGCGCGGCCGGCATGTTCGCCGCGACCAGCTTCTGGCGCGACCTCGTCGCCTTCACCTGGAACATCACCACGGTCGAGAACCCGGCCGGGGTGACCGAGCTGCTCACCGCGACCCTGGAGCGCACCGAGCCGCGCTCCTTCGCGGTCGAGGAGCCGCCCGAGGAGGCCGACGGCGTCACCACTGCGTGGTTCACCTTCGAGACGGCGGTCGGCCGAGGGAGGGGCCTGGCCCGGCTGGTCGAGGAGGACGGCGAGACGAAGGCGTGGACCTTCCTCACCACCCTCTACGAGCTCAAGGGACACGAGGAGCCGAAGGGTCCCCGCCGGCCGATGGGCGCCGAGCACGGGGCGAACAAGAAGCGGCTGACCTGGCTGGAGCGTCGCCAGAAGGAGGAGGCCGAGCTCGGCACCTCCGTGCAGCCCTACGTGCTCGTCGTCGGCGGCGGCCAGGGCGGCATCGCGCTCGGTGCCCGGCTGCGCGCGCTCGGCGTGCCGGCGCTCGTCGTCGACAAGCACCCGCGGCCCGGCGACCAGTGGCGCGGCCGCTACAAGTCGCTCTGCCTGCACGACCCCGTCTGGTACGACCACCTGCCCTACCTCAAGTTCCCCGACACCTGGCCGGTGTTCTCACCCAAGGACAAGATCGGCGACTGGCTCGAGTCGTACGTCGAGGCCATGGAGGTCCCGTACTGGACCAGCACCGTGGCGACGAAGGCGACCTACTCGCCCGAGAAGGGGGAGTGGACCGTCGAGGTCGAGCGCGAGGGCGACCCCCTGACGCTGCGGCCCAAGCACCTCGTGCTGGCGACCGGGATGTCGGGCAAGCCCAACGTCCCCGACCTGCCGGGTCGGGACGTCTTCCGCGGCGACCAGCACCACTCCTCGGCGCACCCGGGGCCGGACGCCTACGCCGGCAAGCGCTGCGTCGTCATCGGTAGCAACAACTCGGCGTTCGACATCTGCGGGGCGCTGTGGGAGAACGACGCCGACGTGACGATGGTGCAGCGCTCCTCGACGCACATCGTCAAGAGCGCCACCCTCATGGACATCGGCCTCGGCGCGCTCTACAGCGAGGAGGCGGTCGCGAACGGGGTCACCACCGAGAAGGCCGACCTGGTGTTCGCGTCGATCCCGTACCGGATCATGCACGAGTTCCAGATCCCGCTGTACGAGCAGATGGCCGAGCGCGACGCCGACTTCTACGAGCGGCTGGAGAAGGCCGGCTTCCGGCACGACTGGGGCGACGACGGCTCCGGCCTGTTCATGAAGTACCTGCGCCGCGGCTCGGGCTACTACATCGACGTGGG
>DASQXT010000236.1:0-12164 GCA_035639575.1 Geodermatophilus sp. | reverse complement strand
GTCGCACACGATGACCTCGAGGTCGGGGTAGTCGAGCCGGGCCAGCGAGCCCAGGCACTCATCGAGCACCCGGGCCTCGTTGTAGGCGCAGACGACGACGGTCAGCCGCGGCCAGGCCTCCCGCAGGTCCCGCAGCCCACGCGAGGTCCAGCGACGCACGGTCTCGAGCGCCGGCTTGGGGCTGCGGTCCGCCCGGGTGATGCCGAAACCCCAGCCCTCCACCGACTCGCCGGCCACGCCCCACTCGTCGGTCCAGGAGAAGACGGTGGCACCGGCACAGCCCGTCTCGTCGACGACCTGGAGCTGTTCTGCGATCGTGGCCGCCTGCGCCTGGTCCCCGTGGACCTGACCGGCCAACCCCAGCTCGGTGACCAGCAAGGGGGTGTCGCCGGCAACGACCTGCAGGTGGCGCAGGTAGGCCCGCAGCCGGGAGGGATCCTCGAGGAACACGTTGAACGACGTCAGGTCCAGCCCGTCGACGGTCAGGTACTCGGTCGTCGGGAAGTTGCTGTAGGTGACCAGCGCTGCGGGATCGGCGTCGTGGACGTGCTCCGCCAGACGCGAGAGCACCCGCTCCACCGACCGGATGCCGTGCAGCCGCACCAGGTCCCCGGGCACCTCGTTGCCGATGGACACGGCGAGCACCTGGGGGAGCCCGGCGACCCGTTCGAGCGCCCGGTCGACCGCGCGGCGCCCGGCGTCGAGGACCGCCTGGTGCGCCCGTCGTCCGGTGCCGTGCTGGCGCCAGTCGTCGTAGTCGACGCCGACGAGGATGCGGAGACCGGCCACGGCGGCTGCGTCGAGCAGCTCGTGAGGGGGAACGGTGTAGGTCCGGACCGTGTTGAGCCCCGCGGCCGCCATCGCGGCGACGTCCTCGGCGAGTCGATCCGCCTCGGGGAACAGCTGTCCGTCGGCACGCGGACGGAAGGTCCCGTAGGTGACGCCCCGGATCCGATGGGGCCGGCCGTCCAGCGACAGGTGCCGGCCGTCGGTGAGGACCCGTGCGGTCGACAGATCGGCCCGCCCGTCCGACGAGTCCGACCTGCCCGTGGCCACGCGCCCGAGTGGGTCGGACTCGACCCCGCTGGTCATGCGCTCGACTCGCGGTCCCGGGCCGATCGAGGCGCGCTGCCCGACGACGGGCGCCGGTCCAGGCACTGATCCGTCCCAGTGATCACGGAAGGGGTCCTCTCTCCCGTTTCCGCGCCGCCGGCAGCCGATCTCGGAACCAGCCGGTTCTGGCGAGTCTGCAGGATCCGCGGCCCGCTGAGAACGAGTGCCCGTCACCCGTCTGCACTTTCTGGCGGACGGGTCGGCTGACGTCGACCCGGACGCCGCCGGCCCTCGTGCCACGCCCACGCGGGAAGAGAACCCCTCCACGACCATCGGGATGATCATGGTCGTGCAAGATCCGGCCTAGTAGGCTCGCTGGGTACCGGGTGGTATCAGGACGACATCCTCTTCGGAGGTGCGGCCATGCGCGTGTTCGTCAGCTACTCACGCAAGGACGCGACGGCGGCAGGGCAGCTCGTCGCCGACCTCGAGAAGGCCTCACTGTCGGCCTGGCACGACCACGAGCTCCATGGCGGCGACCCCTGGTGGCAGGACATCCTGCAGCACATCCGGAACTGCGACGTCTTCGTCCTGGCGCTCTCGGACAACGTGCTGGCCTCCAAACCCTGCATGGCCGAGCTCGGGTATGCACGGGCACTCGGGTTGCCGATCGTCCCGGTCCAGATCGGTCCGGTGGGGAACATCCGCGCCACCCCGGTGGCCGACATCCAGGTACTCGACTACACGGCGCGCACGGTCGATGCCGTCCTCTCGCTCCTGGGAGCGATCTCCGTGTCCGCCGCGGAGCGAGCTCCGTTGCCGGATCCTCTTCCGCATCCCCCGGCCGTCCCGTTCGAGTACCTCGTACGTCTCGGTTCCGCGATCACTGCTGCGGAACTGTCTCCACAGGAACAGAGCGAGTTCGTCCACCAACTACGCGAATGCCTGGAGACGGAGGACGACGCAGGAGTTCGCGATGATGCGCACGAGCTGCTGCGGGCCTTGCGCGGCAGGCCGGACGTCACGTACCGGAACGCGGAACAGATCGACAGACTGCTCGCCGAACTCGGGAACCCGCCGGCAGCGAGGCGGGTACTCCCGGTCGCGCACGGAGCCGGGCTTCGTGGGCGCCATCATGGAGGTGCGAGAGCCACGCGCGGCCCGAACGCGGGGACGCCCCCGCCGTCCACCCCCCGAGCGGGTCGACGGCGCTCGGCCATGGTGGTGGGGATCCCTGCGCTCGTGCTGACGGTCGCAGCACTGGTCGTGGTGGCGGTCGTCCTCAGATCCCCGCCCTCGCGAGAGCCCACCGCCACGGCAGGGCCCGAGACCACAGCGTCCCCCGGGCCCTCCTCGACACCGAGCCTCACGCCCGCAGCCGACGTGGGGGTGTTCTCCGGCCAGACGGACGCCTCGGGGATCGGGCTGGCCTTCGTCCTCGACGGTGGGAAGGCGGCGGCGTACGTCTGCGACGGGCGGACGTACGAGATCTGGATGCAGGGCACGGTGGACGGGGACCAGGTCTCCATGAGCGGTCCGGGAGGCGCGTCGCTCTCGGGCGTGGTGAACCAGCAGGCCCTGTCCGGTCAGATCTCGACGCCGACGGGCCAGCTGGCCTTCCTGGCCCAAGCGACCTCTCCACCCTCGGGGGTCTACCGAGCGGAGATCGAGATCAACGGCTCGGAGGCATACATCGGATGGGCCGTTCTCCCGAACGGCACCCAGCTCGGTGTGATCGACACCGGCCAGGGCACGTCGCCGGCTCCGCACCTCACGTTCGACGACTCGACCGACCCGCCCACCGCGACCTTCACGCTGAACGGCCAGGACTACCAGGCGCATGCCGTCCAGGCCGGAGAGGAGATCCCATCCCCGGAGGCGTCGCCGGCGCACTGAGCCGGTCGCCCGGTGGTGCGGCCGGCGGAACACCAGGAGCCTGCCCGGACGGATCAGTCCCGGTGCGTCCGGGAGGTTGCTCAGCCGGCAGCAGCACCGAACCACGTGGGCAGGTTGCTGAGCAGGTCCTGCTGGTCTCCACCGACCCACGCCACGTGACCGTCCGGTCGCAGCAGCGCCGCGGGGACGTCCAGCTCCTCGCTGACGTCGACCACGTGGTCCACCCGGTCGGCCCAGCCGGCCACCGAGAGCCGTCCGGTCTGGTCCAGCAGGAGCCCGCGTCCGCCGTGCATCAGCGCGTAGAGGCGTCCGCGCTCCAGCCCCACGTCGCGCAGGCGCCGGCCGAGGAGCCGGTGTCCCTCGCCGAAGTCGTAACGGACTCCGATCGCGGTGACCTTCCCGATCAGGAACCGGTTGACCTCGTCGAGGTCCATCAGGTCCGAGAGCAGCCGGCGCACCGCCTGGGGTCCCGGCTCGGTGGACAGGAGCTCGCTCTGCGCCCGGGTGGTGGCCAGCACATCGGCGGCCACCGGGTGCCGTTCGGTGTGGTAGCTGTCCAGCAGCCCCCTCGGAGCCCAGCCGTCGACCTCGGCGGCCAGCTTCCAGCCCAGGTTGAACGCGTCCTGGAGCCCGAGGTTGAGGCCCTGGCCGCCGATCGGCGGGTGCACGTGGGCCGCATCGCCGGCCAATAGCACGCGACCGGTCCGGTACCGCTCGGCCTGCCGGGTGGCGTCGCCGAAGCGGGAGAGCCAGCGCGGCGAGTGGACGCCGAAGTCGGTGCCCGCGAACACCCGCAATCGCTGCCTGATCTCCTCGAGGGTCGGCGGGACCGAGCGGTCCTCGGCCACTTCCTCGGCGGGCACGACGACGCGGTACAGCCCCGCTCCGGACGGCCCGACGCCGAACCCCCTCTGGCTCCTGCGGACCTCGGTCACCACGGCAGCCACCTCCTCCGGCTGCGCAGTGAGCTCCACCTCGCCCGTCAGCCACTCGCGCGTGGCCGGCTCGCCCGGGAAGCCGACCCCGAGGAGCCTGCGGACCGTGCTGCGGCCGCCGTCGCAGCCGACGAGGTAGCGCGAGGCCAGCTGCGTGCCGTCCGCCAGGTCGACGGTCACCCCGTGGTCGTCCTGGCTCAGCCCGGCCAGTTCACAGCCGCGCCGGATCTCGACGCCCAGCTCCGTGGCCCGCTCGATGAGCAGGCGCTCCGTCGTGGGCTGCGGGATGCCGAGGACGTACGGGTGAGCGGTGTCCAACCGGTCCGGTACCGGCTTGGTGATCCCGGCGAAGGAGCCACCGAGCGGGTGCCGCGTGCCGAGCGGGAGGAACCGGTCCAGCAGACCCCGCTGGTCCAGCACCTCGATGCTGCGTGCGTGCAGCCCCAGAGCGCGGACGACCCGGGTCGGCTCCGCCTCCCGCTCCAGCACGACCACGCGCACGCCGTGCAGCCGCAACTCGATGGCCAGCATCACGCCGGTCGGTCCACCACCGACGACGGTCACGTCGAACCCCACAGCGGTGTCTCCCGGGTCGTCGCTCCGGCCGTGGACTCGCTGCACGACCAGGAGCCTGCCGCAAGCCCCGGTGGGCCGTGGGACCTGGCGTGGGAGGACCTCGCCGGGACGCCCCGTCCGGCACGGTGGGCGGGCCCGGGGGACGGCCGACGAGGCTGGTCGCCGAGGTGACCGTTGCTGTGGTCGACGCCGTCACGGTGTCCGGGTCGTCGGCGACGGGGAGGTGACCACCGCGCGGAGGAGTGCTGACCACCGCGGTGGATGAGCCTGAAGGGGCCACGCGGCGGGGCCGGTCACGGGAGCGGGTCCGGCGACCGACGACGTGACCCCCGGGCTCGTCCGGTCCGTGGTGCGACGGAGGAGCCTGCCCGTCACCTCACGTCGCCGGCGGGCAGAAGATCTCGAGGGGCAGCCCGTCCGGGTCCTTGAACGACAGCGCTGAGCCGTAGCCGGCGTCGACGATGTCGCTGTGCGAGACGGCCATCTCGGTGAGCCGGCGTTCCCAGGCGACGAGCTCGTCGCGATCTGCGGCGGCGAAGGCCACGTGGTCCATGCCCAGCCGGCGCGGCGAGAACGGGAGCTCCTCGATCCCTTCGGGGAACTCGTGCAAGCCCAGCAGGGTCCCGCCCACGGCGAAGACCGCGTGGCGGAACGGGCCGGTGTCCTCGTCGAGCACGGGGTCCGACCCGATGAGGGCGGCGTACCACGGGGCGCTGACGTCGATGTCCCGCACGGTGAGCGCCACGTGCGTGATGGGCCCCAGCATCGGGAGGCTCGACTGGGCGGGCGCGGCCTCGGACCTGGTGGTGGACATGTCTCTCCTGGATGACGCGCGCATCGGCGGATCCGATGCAGCAGTGGGGTGCGCGACGCGCTTCGTACTGTCGCGATGGCCCAACTCGGCCGCGAGGGCCGGAAGCCCTCAGTACGCGCTGGGGGGCGATGAACCACTCCCGGTCACCGGAGATCCGGCCGGGAACGAGACGGACGACCCCCGTCGACGTCCCTCCGGATCCCCCTCGACAGGCTGCGGTCAGGGCGACCGCTGCGGGTGCGGTGGGCGCCGGCGTCCGCGCCAGACTGCCCGTCACGTGCCGGTTCGAGGGGAGTCCCGCACGCATGGTGGTCTCCCTCGGGTGGTCGCTCTCGGGGACTACGCCGTCCACCAGCGCGTCCACCCCGGCATCGGCCGCGAGGCGGCCGACCGCTCCGCCGCGCTGCTCGAGGGCTGGTCCGACGCGCGGAGCACCACGGTGACGCATCGAGCCCGCTCTTGGTGTTCGGATGCCGGGGCTCGCTGATGACGGGGAGGGTCAGCAGATCATCCAGCCGTCCCGAGGCCACAACTCAGGGTGCGGTGACCGAGTGGACCGGGCCGGGCTCGGCGTGGCTACCGAAGTCACTCCCACTCGTCGCCTGGTCGCCCCACTGGAACGGCTCACCCTGGTGCTGACTCACCGCAGCACTGCCCCTTGTTCAGCAGGCTCCCAGCGAGTCAGGGCGATGACGTCACGACGGCGATGACCTCACGACGGACCTCGGCCGGGAACGGCTTGGGCACGATGCTGATCCTTCCAGCGGAGGCCTCACAGACAAGGAGTCAGCTGAACCGGGGGCACTCCCGACCGACGGCGTCGTGACGGTGTGGTGACGGGGGCGTGACGGCGGACGTCGCATGCTTGCCACAACCGTCCGGTGGGATTCCCGACAAAAGCCACACAGTATCGGGACGCCTGGGTTCCCAATTCGAGGGTCAGGGATGAGGTCAACGTCGTCCTCCAAGCTGTTGCACGGCGACACGTGCACGCTCCATCAGGTCGTGAATTCCGACCGCTCGGTGCCAACGGCTACGACGACTACACCTCGACCGCGTGATCCCGGAACGCGACGAGGGCCATCACGGGTCCGCCGACTCATGACAGCAGTTCCCAACGAGAAGGAGGAACATCATGTCCGTTGCGGTGTGGCGGGACTTGTGCGCTGTGGCGCCGAGCCCGGAGCTCAGAGAGCGACTGCGCTATGAGCTGCGTCAGTTGCGCGAGGACACCGACTCGCCGATCCTGCGACAGCTGACGCTGCCCCGCCGGCCACGCTGGCCAGGCTTCGGCGACGGCACGATCCGCCCGCCCAGCGAGTTCCCTCCCGGCACCTCCTCCCGCGAGATCAGTCGGGCCGCGGCGGAGCGGGCGCCCCTGCGCGGCAAGGTGCGGGTGGTCGTGGTGCTCGTCGACTTTCCCGACCGCCCCATGAACCAGAGTCCGCAACACTTCAAGGACCTCTTCTTCTCCACCGGCGTGCTGCCTCATGGCAGTGTCGCCGAGTACTACCGCGAGGTCACCGGTGGGATGGTCGACCTGATCGGCGAGGTGGCCGGCCCCTTCCGGCTCCCGCAGAACCTGGCCTGGTACGCGAACAACAACTTCGGGATCGGCCGGCCCACCGGCACACCCCGCGCCCAGCACATGGCCCGTGACGCGGCGACAGCGGTCGACCCATCGATCGACTTCAAGCCGTACGACAACGACGGCAACGGCTTCGTCGACGCCTTCATCGTCGTTCACGCCGGACCGGGCGGGGAGGCCACGGGCAACCCCGGGCACATCTGGTCGCACAAGTGGGTGCTCACCGCGCCGTACAGCACCGACCAGACCCGCATCTTCGCCTATCTCACCATCCCGGAGGATGCGAGGATCGGCGTCTGCGCTCACGAGCTGGGCCACTTGCTGTTCGGCTTCCCGGACCTCTACGACATCGACGACAGCTCTGAGGGCGTTGGCAATTGGTGCCTCATGGGCGGCGGCTCCTGGAACGGGGGCGGCGACATCCCGGCCCACCCGTCGGCCTGGTGCAAGCTCCAGCAGGGCTGGGCATCGGGGACCAATGTCACCAGCTCGGGCACGATCACGGTCGCCGATGTCAAGTCCAGCCGCAACGTCCACCGCCTCTGGCGCGACGGCCAACAGGGGTCGGAGTACTTCCTCGTCGAGAACCGTCAGCGGACGGGCTACGACGCACTCCTCCCCGGTGATGGACTACTCGTCTGGCACGTCGACGAGGCCCAGCCGGACAACTCCGATGAGAACCACTACATGGTCGGGCTGGTGCAGGCCGACGGGCAGCGCGACCTCGAGCGAGGCCGCAACCGCGGCGATGCTGGTGACACCTACCCCGGCTCCACCAACAACAGCGCGCTGACCCCCGCCTCGACCCCGAGCTCGGACTCGTACGCCGGGCAGGACACCGGGGTCTCGATCACCAACATCTCCCCGTCGGGGGCGACCATGACGGCAAGCGTGTCGGTGAGCGTCCAGCCGAAGGCAGAGCCGGCCACGGCGGACCGTCGGGATCTGGTGCCGACGCCGAGAGCGGACGGGCAAGTCACCACCGCGCTCGCGCAGCTCAAGTCCGACGTCCTGGCCCTCGAGGAACTGGTGGCCTCCCCGGGGACGCCCTCCGGCTGACCGCACAGTCACGGGTCCGCGCCGCCGTCCGGCGCCGCACCGGCGGCGCTGGTCGGCGGCCGGCCCGAGGAGGACGCTCACGTGGTGCAGGTCATCGAGAACCTGACGTGGCTCTCCGGGCGGCTGGTGGCGCGGGAGCCGCACCCGGAGCGGGCCGGCTGGGACGTCGCCGTCGTGCAGGTGGAGCACGCCGCCCCCGTATCGGGCAAGGCGGACCTGCTGTCCCGCCACGAGGGGGAGGAGCTGCCGGTTCTCTTTCGCCGGGAGCTGCTGGCCGATGCTGCCCCCGGCGCCCACCTCACCTTCCGGGCGCGATTCACCCTCGACGGCGCGATGGCCGAAGCGCACCCAGACGAGGAGAACCTGCTCGTCGAGGCCCCCGAGCCATGACACGTGCCGGGCCTTCCCGGCGGCGGCGGCGCGGAGCCCGTCGATGGCGGGGCAAGGCTCACCACACCCGGCACGAGCTCCTGTGTGTTAACGCCGGTCGGGCGTAGCTTCGTGCTGGCGGTGGGTGCGGTGGGCTGGCCGCAGCGAAGAGCAGGTCAGGGACTGTGAACCTGTCGCGCAGCTGGCTTCGGCCGTGAAGACGCGTCCCCTTTGCCGCCGCCGCACTCACCGTCCCGCGGTGGCCGGGGCGGGGCTCGGCCGGCGGCCAGGTCGTCGTGCAGGGTCTTGTATACGACGTCGGAGAGGCGTCGCTCCAGGCAGCGGATGGCCTCGCGGCCGCTCTTTCCTTCGGCGCGTTCGCGTTGGTAGTAGGCGTGGCCTTCGGTGTCGACGCGGATCTGGGTGATCGCGATCGTGGTGAGCACCCGGTCGAGCTGTCGGTTGCCCGAGCGGTTGAGCCGATGGCGGGTGGTGCGCCCGGAGGAGGCGGGGATGGGGGCGGTGCCGTTGGCGGCGGCGAAGGCGTGGCGGGAGCGGTAGCGGCGGATGTCGGCGACCTCGCCCAGGATCGTGGCGGCGCTGACCGGTCCGAGGCCCGTTCGGCTGGCTGCGCTGCCCTCCGATCCCGAGGAGATGTACCGGTTTCTGTGGGAGACCCCAGCGGTCACACGCACCGCCGCGTTGGACGAGACCACCCCCGTCGTCGTCGAGCGGGTACGTCCGAGTACGCGAGTGCCCCGGACGACTCGACTTCGTGGCCCTGAAGCCGGTACTCGACGCCGACCGGCAGCAGCGGAAGATCGCCGAGGGCGCCGCCGTCCCACCGCGGGACCCCGCGGTGGGACGGTTCGCCGTGTTCCGGACCGTGCACCGATCCGCTGTGTGACCGCAGTACGTCGCGGGGCTCAGCCTCGGGCGCCGACGGCCACCGCCTTCGCCTGTCGACTCGCCTCTAGTTGGACCGTCTGGTCATACCGACCCTGCCGCAGAGCCGCGCGCACCTGCGTCAGGAGGGTGGCACGGCTGGCGGTCTTGTCCGCGCGAGCGGCCTTGAGGAAGAAGTAGGTGAACGCGCCGTTGGGGCGGCCGTCGAAGTGGGCATCCGCGGCGGTCTGGTCCGCGCGACAGGCTGCGAGCAGGACCGGGGGTTCCTCGCCTCGCCGGGCCCGCTCGGTCATGAGATCCCGGAGCCCGACAGACCTGCGCTCGTTCACGTCGTCGACTCCAGCCGGCGACGGTGGCAGCAGGAACTTCGGCATCCGTCCCGGCAGCAGGTCGATCGCCCGCAAGCCGGTACCACTGTGACAGGTGTCGAGAAACACCTCGACGAGGACCCCGTCGGGAACTCGACCGAACAGTTGGTTCAACTCGTCGTCGAGGATGACCGTGTCCGGGTTCCACGCGTCACCGGCGGCTCGGATGTCATACGCTGCCAGCGCTTCATCGGCTCGGTCGGGCTCGTCTCCATTCACGTCAGGCACCTGGGTCCCGTGGCTGGAGTAGGAGAACACCAGATGATCGAGCTCGCCCCTCTCCGCTCGTGCGACCATGCTCTCCAGCTCACCGATGACGGCTGCTTTCGTCGCCTGCGCGTCGCTGAGAACGGTGATGTCCGAGTCCGCGAAATCGAGCGACTTCTGCAGGAACGCCGCGAAATCCTCGGCGTCGTTCACGCAGCCGTTGAGCCAACTCGATGCAGGCAAGTGCTCGAACTCGTTGATCCCCACACACAGCGCACGACGCCCAGCCATTGATTCCTCCCGAGGGTTCCGACGCGACAACGGGTGCATGGGAGTTCCTTGACTCAACGAGACCGCCCATGCGCCCACCAACAGCGACGGGCGAACGTGACCCAATGGACACGGCGCCCTCTGCAGGACGGACACGCCCTCCTGCGGGACTGGCACGGCCCGTCACGTGGATGTTGACAGCCACTCCGTCACGAACGCGTCACCACGCTGTCAATGAGGTGCGAGTACTGACTGTTCGCTGCCCACCCCGAGATGGTCTCTGGCATCGGCGGCACCGACCACATCACCTCTCATCCAGTGGCGTGGTCCGGACGGGCCTCGGCGACCAGGTGCACGGCCCGCCCCCACGAGTCCCGTGCACAGCGGCGGAACGTCGACTGACCCGGCGCCAACCTGCCGTCCGCTCGTCCTGGGGCCGCCCACGGCCCAGAAGAAGGCCTGCCGCTCGACGGCGCTGGCGCACCCGCGACGAGCTCCACGTTTCTCGCCACTGAGGGATGCCAGTGGCACGGCCAACCTGTTCTCCAACCCGGGGACCTACTGGAGGAGGACCGGAGGAGGTCGCTGGCCTGTCGTGAGAGTGCTCCGAGGGACCCGGATCCATGCAGAGGTTGAGCCTCCGACGGTGGGATGGCGTCCAGCGTCCTCGTCGGTCGACGTCGGAAGCCGAGGCTGCTTCCACACCGCCGATCGACAGCAAGTTCTCGGTGTTCTCCGAAGCACGTCGGCTACACGACCGGAGTGACGTCATCGTCGTCGTCGCCGACCTCGACCCGCACACCGCACGCGACACGTGGATCCACCTGGACATGCCTGCGCTCGGCGTCAACTGGCACGAACGCTGCACCGCTCACGATCCCGTCACTGGCGAGCACTGGGAATGGGCCCAGCATGACTTCGTGCGCCTCGGACGAGGGGCCGGGCCGGTGCGCGTCATCCACGTCGAGCGCGAACGGCACGAGACCTCCCCGTGCTGATGGCTCCGACCAAGCGGGCGCTCGCGGAGGACTGAGCCGGGCCCCTCCTTACGGTGAAGGCGTGATGGCCAGGGCCACCGCACCGCCCGGTAAGCGCCCCTGTCCGGCTGTCCAGTGCTGACGCCACGCGGCTGCGTGGCCGGCTCGTGTGAGTCAGGAGACGCGGACGAACTCCCGTCCGTTCCAGTGCCAGCGCACGGTGATGGGGATCGACGGGCCGCTGGCGTGGGAGTCCTCCGGCGCGTAGGCCTTCATCGCGGCGACGATGTCGCCGTTCTGGACCGACAGTCCGGCCGGGTCGTAGAGCGGCGGCAGGATCGTCCCCTCGCGCAGGGTCAGTGGGCTGGGCACCAGGCCGAGCCGTTCGCCGGACGCGGCGAACACCTGCACCTCCTCGAGGGTGCCGTTGGACGGCTGCGGTGAGCACTGCAGCAGCACGACCGCGTCCGGTTCGCCGTCCCCGTCGACGTCGCCTCGGGCCTCGGCCTCCAACCGGATCTCGTAGTGGTCGTAGTACGGGGGCCGGCTCCCGTCGGCGGGCACCCACGCAGCCCCGCCGGTGAGCGTCGCGGGGATGCCCTCCGGGACGATCCCGTCGCACGTCACGCGGTAGGTGGCAGCACGCCAGTCGGACGCCGCCGCCGAAGAACCGGCGGTGGCCGCACCGCCGCCCGTGGCGGCGCAGCCGGCCAGCACGCACGCAGCCAGGCTCGCGGCCAGGAGCCCGGTCGGAGTCGACAGCCGGGGTCCCGGCACCATCCACGACAGGGACATCGGCCCATCCCCTCGGCCGGTACCGCGCAGGGCATCCCCTCATCCCCGAGCGTGCCACCGGAAGGGCAGTTGGCGGCGCCCAACGGCGTGGCGCCGTCTCACTCTCACCGTAAGGGGGGGCCTGAGAGCGTCGGCAGGGGGAGGATGCGGGCATGCCCCTGTTCACCGGCGTTGGCGTCGCCCTGGTCACCCTCTTCCGCGACGATGGCGCTCTGGATGCGCCGGCCACCGCCGACCTGGCGGTGCAACTGGTCGGCCTCGGCGTGCGCTGCGTGCTCGTCGCCGGCACGACGGGGGAGGCGGCCGCCCTGACCGCCGAGGAGCGGGACGCGCTCGTCGGCGCGGTGCGGG
>DASQXT010000235.1:0-4312 GCA_035639575.1 Geodermatophilus sp. | reverse complement strand
GGCCGTCGTCGCCGGCCGGCAGGTCGAAGCCCGCGGCGCGGGCCAGGGACAGCGCCCGCTCGGGTTCGGGCAGGTCGTCGTCCACCCGGTGCCGGACGTCGAGCAGCGAGCCGGGGTAGTCGACGCTGATCGCGGAGATCCGCGGCACGCCGGCGGCGCGCAGCAGCAGCGCCAGCGGCAGGGGCGACTGGTGGAAGGACGTCGAGACGACGGCCTCGTCGGGGGCCAGGGCCCGGACCCGGTCGGTGAGCGCGGCGAGGTCGTCCGCGTCGACCGGCAGCGGGTCGCCGAGGATCCAGGGGCAGGCCCAGGTCCAGACCTCGTCGACGCCGGGCAGCAGCCGGGCCGCCTCCGCGCCCGCGGGGCCGGCGAGGAACACGACGCGGTCGGCGCCGGCGGCCACGGCCCGCACCAGCGGCCCCTGGACCAGGACGTCCCCGACCGAGTCCAGCCGCGCGACGAGGACCGTGCGGCTCACCACCCACCCGCCAGGACATGCGCGACCGCCTCGGTGATCGTGGCGGCGCGCCGCGGGGCCGCCTCGACCTCGGCCCGCCGCGTCACCGGCGTGGGGACGAGGACCCCGGAGGCCCCGGCGGCGGCCGCCGCCTCGACGTCGGCCCCGATGTCGCCGACGACCACGCAGCGGGCCGGGTCGACGTCGAGCTCGGCGCAGGCGGCCTTGACCATCCCGGGTGCGGGCTTGCGGCAGGTGCAGCCGTCGTCCGGCCCGTGCGGGCAGACCTGGACGGTGTCGAACGGGCCGAGCAGCTCGTCGAGCCGGGCCATGCAGGCGTCGACCTGCGCGCGGGTGATCAGCCCGCGGGCCACGCCGGACTGGTTGCTCACCACGCCGACCCGGACGCCGCGGGCGCGCAGCGCGTCGACGGCCTCCCGCGCGCCGGGCACCGGCCTCACCAGCGCCGGGTCGCCGTTGTACGGGTAGTCCCGCACGAGGGTGCCGTCGCGGTCGAACAGCACCAGGTCGGGCAGGCCGCGCCACGGCCGCACCCGGCGGTGCTGCACGGCGCCGCGCAGGAAGTGCCAGGTGGCCAGCGGCGGGATGAGGGCACTGGTGGCGAGCATGGTGCCGACCTCGGCGCGGTCGCGCGGGCCCGGCGCGATCCGCGCCCAGGCGAACTCGCCGGTGCCGACGGCCCAGGCCGCGGCGGCGGCGAGCGCGGCGCGCGGCCGGCGGGCGGCGGCCAGGCCGACGGCGGCCAGCCCGGCGGCGGTGACGGCCAGGTGCCGCGGCCGGCGGCCCAGCGGCGCGTCGGCGCGCTCGCGCCAGTCGGGGCCGTGCAGCCGCCGCATGAGGACGTCGTCGGCGTTGCCGGCCTGCACGCGGACGCTCACCCAGCGGTCCACCGGGCGCACCGGGTGGGTGATCCGGCGCCGCCCGCGGACCAGCCGGGCGCCGGTGTCCATGACCCGCAGCGCCAGGTCGGAGTCCTCGCGGAAGGCGCGGGGGAAGCGCTCGTCGAAGCCGCCGACGGCGGCCAGGGCCGCGCGGCGGTAGGCGAGGTCGGCGGTGATCCAGGAGCTGGTGGCCAGGCCGGCGGTGCCGCGCTCCCAGTCGGTGGGCCGGCGGTGCTCCGGCAGCGGCACCCGCACCCGGCCCTGGCTGCCGGCGACGTCGGACGGCAGGTCGGAGAGGTCCTCGGCCAGCCGCTGGTACCAGTCGGGGTCGGGGACGACGTCGTCGTCGAGGAAGGCCACCCACTCGGTGCGCACGCTGCGCCAGCCGAGGTTGCGGGCGCGGGCCGGGCCCCCGCCTCCGGTGCGCACCACCCGCACCGGCGGCAGGCCGGGCCGCTCGGGGCGCAGCGGCTCGCCGGTGGGCCGGTCGTCGACCAGCACCAGCTCGGCCGGGCGCGGTCCCGGGGCCTGCGCGAGGGCGTCGAGCAGCACGTCCAGCGACGGCCGGCCGATGGTCGGCACGACCACGGCGCACTGCTCGATCCCCACCTGCATGTTCGCGTCCTGCCCCCACCTGCGCTCCGGGAAACACTACGGGCTTGAAGTGTCCCCCGGACGGGGAAGGGGACCCCGTCCTCCCCACCCCTCGCAGGCTCGGGGTGGTGTCCTGGACGGGGCCGAGGGGCGGGGAGTCCTTACGTCAGCGGCGGGTCCGGGCCGCCGCGGAGACGCGGGCGAGGGCATCGGTGACGACGGCGGCGTCGTCCCCCAGGAGGGTGAGCAGGTGCGCCACCAGGTCGTCGTGGGTCGGGCGGGCCTCCTCGACCTTGGCCCGCCCGGCGGGGGTGAGCCGGGCGTGCAGCAGCCGCCTGTCACCCGACGAGCGCTCCCGGACGACGAGGCCCTCCGTCACCAGGCGGGTGACGGTGCTGGTCACCCCCGCGCGGGAGATGCCGAGCGCCTCGGCGAGCTCACCCATCGAGGCGCGCTCGCCGGGGGCCTCGGCGATCCGGCGCAGCGCCTCGTACCCGGTGAGCGAGAGGTCGTGCCGGCGGTGCAGGGCGGAGTCGACGCGGCGGGTGATGCGGTCGTGCACCTGCACGATGCGCAACCAGGTCTCGGCCGGACGGGGTGCCGCGCCCGGGACGTCGGCCACGTCCCCGGGCACGTGCTCGGCGGGGAGGCCGAGAGCCTGGGCGTCCTCGGGGCGGGCCACCTGACCATCGTCGCCGACGGAGCGCTCAGGCGCTCCCGGTGGACGGCGGCGTCCGGCGCCCTGCCCCCGGCCGCCGGCTCCCGGCGACGAGGGCGAGGCCGGCGCCCGCGGTCACCAGCGACCCGCCGGCGGCCAGCAGCGGCCACGGGACGCCGCCGCTGACCGCGGCCGCCTCCGCTGCTGCGACCGCGACGGCCGGTGTGCCGTCGGCGGCGCCCGCAGGAGCCGCGCTGCGCGGGTCGGGCAGCTCGGGGACCGGCACCGGCTCCCCGGACTGCGGGACCACCGCCGCGCCGCCGGACGGGCTGATGGCCGCGCAGTCCTCGGCGGCCGGCCGGGTGAAGCTGTAGCCGGTCAGGTCGTCGACCCAGCCGTTGCCCGAGCCGTCGAGGGCCGTGTACTCGAGGAACGGGTCGATGGTCTCGCCCCAGTCGACCCCGCCGGTGCTCAGCACCACGACGGCGCCGGGCGCGACGTCGGCGGCGTCCTCCCCCGCGGGACGGCGTCCGGTGCCGAGCGTGACCGCGTAGCCGACGGTGCCGCCGGTGACCTCGACGACCACGCCGCCGGGGCGGCAGCTGGGCCCGTGGGTGACGCGGGCGTCCGGGCGGGTGGCGTCGTCGACGGCGGCCGCGGGCCCGGCGAGGGCGATCCCGGCACAGAGCAGGGCGAGCGCCGTGACGACGACGGACGCCGGCCCGACGACAGCCGCGGGAGCATCGCAGCGAGGCGGGCGCCGACAGGCAGTGAGCATCGCAGCGAGCGCCGGCGAGCGAGGAGCGGAACGACCGTGGAGGCGCCCAGGGTCGGCGAGCGAGGAGCGGACCGGGGCGCGGAGTCGGGCCCGATGACGAGGCCGGGTGGCCACCTGCACGTGCTGTTCCCCCTGGTTCTGCGCCGGCAGGCCTGCGGCGCACCGGTGCCGACCATGATGCCGGGCGGGACCGGCCGCGGACCCCGGGTTCCCGACGGGTCGCGCGTGTCGCCACGGCGTGTCCGCAGAAGGTGCGGCCGGGCCGCGCGACGGGACGGAACCGAGCTCGCGAGGTCGCGCAGGGACGGAGCACGTGACGCACCGCTCACTACCGTGTCCGGCGTGGACTCAGCAGCGGGTACCGGTCGCCGCCGACAGGACGAGGTCTACCGGGCGGGGGTGTACGGCCACCGGCCGCGGGTGCCCACCGCGGCCCGGGCGCTGCAGCGCCGCGCGCGGGAGCGGCTGGGCGCCCGCGCCTACTCCTACGTCGCGGGTGGCGCCGGGGACGAGGAGACGCAGCGGGCCAACCGCGCGGCGTTCGACCGGTGGGCCGTCGTCCCCCGGGTGCTGCGGGACGTGAGCGTGCGCGACACCTCGGTGGAGCTGTTCGGACGGCGGCTGCCCGCCCCCCTGCTGCTCGGCCCGGTCGGCGCGCTCGAGCTGGTGCACCCCGCGGCCGACCTCGCGGTGGCCCGCGCCGCGGCGTCCCTGGGCGTGCCGATGGTCTTCTCCAACCAGGCCTCGGTGTCGATGGAGGAGTGCGCCGAGGTCATGGACCGGGCCCCCCACCCCGCCCCGCGGTGGTCCCAGCTGTACTGGTCGACGTCCGACGAGCTCGTCGAGAGCCTCGTCGGCCGGGCCGAGGCCGCCGGCTGCGACGCGCTGGTGGTCACCCTCGACACCACGATGCTCGGCTGGCG
>DASQXT010000234.1:0-2716 GCA_035639575.1 Geodermatophilus sp. | reverse complement strand
CCGGCACCCTGGTCGCCTTCCTCTTCCTCGTCACGCTGTTCGTCTCCCCGGTGCAGACCGCCAGCGAGGTGCTCAACGAGGCGCAGAACGCCGTCGCCGGGTTCCGCCGGGTGCTCGACGTGCTGGAGACCGAGCCCGACGTCCGCGACCCGGCGGTCGCCGACCCGGCCACGGCGCGGCAGCTGCCGCACACGCCGTTGGGGGTGCGCTTCGAGCACGTGACCTTCCGCTACACGCCGGGCGCGCGCCCGGCGCTGCGGGACGTCGACCTCGAGATCGCGCCGCGCCGCCGCGTCGCGATCGTCGGCGAGACCGGCTCGGGCAAGACGACGTTCGCCAAGCTCGTCACCCGGCTGATGGACCCCACCGAGGGCCGTGTGCTGCTCGCCGGGATCCCCCTGGAGCAGGTCGCCTTCGCCTCGCTGCGCCAGCGGGTGGTGATGGTGCCGCAGGACGGCTTCCTGTTCGACGCGACCGTCGCCGACAACGTGCGCTACGGCCGGCCGGGGCTCACCGACGGCGACGTGCGCACCGCCTTCGAGGAGCTCGGGCTGGGTGACTGGCTGGCCGGGCTGGCCGACGGTGTGGGCACGCGGGTCGGCCAGCGCGGGGAGTCGCTGTCGGCGGGGGAGCGGCAGCTGGTCGCCGTGGCCCGCGCCTACGTCGCCGACCCCGACCTGCTGGTGCTCGACGAGGCCACCAGCGCCGTCGACCCGGCCACCGAGCGCCGGCTGACCCACGCGCTCGACCGGCTCACCGACGGCCGGACGACGCTCACCATCGCCCACCGGCTCTCCACCGCCGAGCGGGCCGACGAGGTGCTCGTCGTGGACGCCGGCCGCGTGGTCCAGCGCGGCTCGCACGCCGAGCTGGTGGACGCCGAGGGTCCCTACGCGCGGCTGCACGCCTCCTGGCGCCGCTCCTCGGCGGGGGAGCCCCAGCCGGCAGCCTGACCGCACGCCGTCGCCGCGCGTGACGCGCTGCACGCCGTCCCAAGCGCCGACGCGTCGCGGGTCGGCCCTGGACACCCTCCTCGCGCCGTGGTCGCCGTCCCCGCGCTGCAGCACGGGGACGGCGACCGTGAGGCGGGGTCGGTGCGGGCGGAGGGCGCGAGCCGGTCCCCGCCACGGCACCCGGCGGCCTAGCCTGCGCAGCGTGGCCACCCCTCGCGACCGCGGCCGTCCGGCAGCCGACCTCCCGCCGCCGGACGCGCGCATGCCGCCGCTCGCGCTGACCGCCGGCGTCCTCGGCCTCGTCGGCGCGCTGCCCACGCTCTTCCTCGCCGTCATCGCCGTGGCACTCGGCGGGCTCTCCGCGGACGCCGGACCCGACCCCTGGACCTACCTGCTGCTCGTCGCCCCGCTGGTCCAGGTCCTCGGCGCGGCCTGGCTGCTGGCCCGCCGCAGCTGGCTGCTCCTGGTCCTGGCCGTCGTCCCGGTGGCGGTGCTGGCCGCGGCGATCGCCTGGGCGGCCACCGGCACCGAGGACGCCGGCAACCCGGGCCTGCCGCTGCTGCTCCTGGTGGTCCCGGTGCTGGCCGCGGTCCTGGCGGCCACCCCGCGGGTGCGCCGCTGGGTGACGGCACGGCCGCGCCGCACCCGCTGACCGGCGTCCAGCGCAGTGGCCCCCGTGCAGGGTCCACGAGCTCGCGAGTGGCGGGGCAAGGGGGTCCTTCTTCTACGCTGCCCGGCATGGCGCCGTCCTCCCGCAGCCGGGCGGCGGCGCGTCGCTCACCGCGGGCGGCGCCCCGCCGGCCGCAACCCCCGCCCACGCCGGCCGGACGGCCGGTCCTCGCCCCGTTCGCCGCGGTCTTCGGCGTCCTGGTCGCCGCCGAGTACCTGTGGCTGGCCTGGCTGCTGCGCGACCCGGAGGTCGCGACGCCGTGGTTCGTCGCCGTCCCCGCGGTGCTGGCCGTGCTCGCCCTGGCCGGCGCGGCGCTCGTCGTCCTCGGGCGGGCGCGGGCGTGGCTGCTGCTGGCCGCGGTCAGCGTCGTCCTGGTGCTCTGCCTGCTGGGCACCGCCGTGCTGTTCGGCGCCCTGGGCCTGGGTGCGGTGGTCGCCCAGACCCTGCTGCTGCTCGTCGGGCCGCTCGGCTGCCTGGTGCTCGCCGTCCGTCGCCCGGTCCGGGAGTGGACCGGCCCCGCCCGGGCGACGCGGGCCTCCCAGCGAGGCCGCCGGACGCAGCGCACCGGCTAGCGTGCGGACCGTGACCGACACCGACGTCGTCGTGGTGGGCGCGGGGCTGGCCGGGCTGGTCGCCGCCGCGGAGCTGGCCGATGCGGGCAGGCGGGTGGTGCTGCTCGACCAGGAGCCCGAGCAGTCCCTGGGCGGGCAGGCCTGGTGGTCCTTCGGCGGGCTGTTCCTCGTCGACTCACCCGAGCAGCGGCGGCTGCGGGTGCGCGACTCGCTCGAGCTGGCCCGGCAGGACTGGTTCGGCACCGCCTGCTTCGACCGCGAGGAGGACCACTGGCCGCGCCGGTGGGCCGAGGCCTACCTGCAGTTCGCCGCGGGGGAGAAGCGCGCGTGGCTGCGCGAGCAGGGCATCGGGTTCTTCCCGGTGGTCGGCTGGGCCGAGCGCGGCGGGTACACCGCCACCGGCCACGGCAACTCCGTGCCGCGCTTCCACCTGCCGTGGGGCACCGGCACGGGCGTGTCCGAGCCGTTCGCCGACAGGATCCGCGCCGCCGCTCGCGACGGCCGGCTCGAGCTCCGCTTCC
>DASQXT010000233.1:0-2569 GCA_035639575.1 Geodermatophilus sp. | reverse complement strand
GGCTCTTCCCAGTTGAGGGTGTAGACGGCGGCCGGCTGGAGCGCGGAGGGGTCGGCGCGTCGGTGCCCGGGTAGAGGTCGAGGCCTCCCGAGGATGGGAGCTCCGACACTGCCCACCTAGCTAGGCCGGCTTGCGGACGAGGGCCTCAAGTACGCTCAAACGGCCCTCGTCCGCACTCCGGGCCGCGTTGATCTGAGATTCCCCAATCCGCTCGCCCATGAGCGTCTGCAGCCCCAGCGGCGGCAGCCCGTGTTCCTCCAACCGCCGGCGGTTCTCCCGCAAGTCCGGCAGGACCTCCTCCGTCTTGTCCCGGAAGATCACGATCTCGAACCCCGCGGTGAGAACTTGCTCCCGTGTCTCCTCGGGCGAACACAAAAAGCTCGTGCCCGGCCCTGCCGCCCAGGGCAGCGGGTAGTCGGGCTCGCCTTTCGGCCCGGCTCCGTAGTGGGAGAATGCGAACACCGCGCCGGGGCGAAGCACACGAAGCGCCTCGGCATAGAAGCGCCGCTTGTCGTCGATGTTCATCGCCACGTTCTCGGAATAGGCTCGGTCGAACCCATCGTCCTCGAAGGGCAGATCGGTCGCGCTGCCCTCCACCACGCGCACGCGATCCGAGAGGCCGGTCGCGGCATTCAGCTCCTCCGCCGCGCGGCAGAACTCCGGCGTCAGGTCGAGCGAGGTCACGTGGCAACCGAAGTGCGTCGCGGTCCACCGCGCCGGTCCGCCGATCCCGCCGCCGATGTCGAGGATGCGCTCGCCGGAGAGGGGTTCGAGGAGCGCTACCATCTCCTTTGTCGCCTTCAGCCCCCGGCCGTGGAAGTGGTCGAGTGGGGCGAGCGCGTCGGGCGTAATCGGGCCCGCCTCGCTGCCTCCTGCCGCCCTAAGCGCAGCGAGGATGCGGGCTGCGATGCCCTCGCTGGCGTAGTGGTCTTGGACCTTGTCACCGGCTGCGGTCATGTTTCGTTCTCCTCCCGAGCCGCCCGCGGTCGATGGCTTGAGGGGGTTCGTATGACAAATCCCTGAGAGGCTCAAGGCTAGCAAGGAAGACCTCGACGTGCCTGACGCTACCTTCGCGACCCCTGATGTGACGACGTTCTGCCGCCTCGACGAGCTGGGTCTGGTGGTGGTCGGCCAGCACCTCCAACCGGATCGGGCGGTGCTGGCCTGCCGCGTCGCCGACGACGCGGTCGAGGAGGCGGACCGCTGGTGCCGGCGCTGCGGCTGCGAGGGTCGCCCGCGGGACACCGTCACCCGTCGCCTGGCGCACGACCCGTGGGCTGGCGGCCGACGACGCTGCTGCTGTCGATCCGCCGCTACCGGTGCGCTGGCTGCGGGCATGTGTGGCGCGAGGACACCAGCCGCGCCGCGGAGCCGGGGGCGAAGCTGACCCGCACCGCGGTGCGGTGGGCGCTGGTCGGGCTGGTCTGCCAGCACCTCACCGTCGCGCGTCTCGCCGAGGCCCTCGCGGTGTCGTGGAGCACCGCCAACACCGCCGTGCTCGCTGAGGGGCAGCGCGTCCTGCTCGACGACCCGACTCGCTTCGACGGGGTCCGGGTGATCGGCGTCGATGAGCACGTGTGGCGGCACACCCGCCGCGGCGACAAGTTCGTCACCGTCGTCATCGACCTCACGCCGGTCCGGGACAGGACCGGCCCGTCGCGGCTGCTGGCGATGGTCGAAGGCCGCTCCAAGCAGGCGTTCACGACGTGGCTCGCGAACCGGCCGAAGACCTGGCGCGACGGGCTGGAGGTCGTCGCGATGGACGGGTTCTCCGGATTCAAGACCGCCACCACCGAACAACTGCCGGCAGCGACGGCGGTGATGGACCCCTTCCACGTCGTCCGCCTCGCCGGCGACGCGCTCGACCGGTGCCGGCGCCGGGTCCAGCAGGACCTGCACGGACACCGCGGCCGCAAGGACGACCCGCTCTACCGGGCCCGCCGCACCCTGCACACCGGCGCCGACCTCCTCACCGACCGGCAGCACCAGCGCTTGACCGCCCTGTTCGGAGTCGAGGACCACGTCGCCGTCGAGGCCACCTGGGGTGTCTACCAGCGCATGATCGCCGCCTACCGCCACCCCGACCGGGCCGCCGGACGGGCAGAGATGAGCAGCATCATCACCAACCTGTCCGCGGGCGTCCCGGCCGCGCTCACGGAGCTGCGCACGCTGGGGCGGACGCTGAAGAAGCGAGCCGAGGACGTCCTGGCGTACTTCGACCGGCCCGGCACCAGCAACGGCCCGACCGAGGCAGTGAACGGCAGGCTCGAGCACCTGCGCGGCTCCGCCCTCGGCTTCCGCAACCTCGCCCACTACATCGCCCGCAGCCTGCTCGAGACCGGCGGGCTCAGGCCGCGGCTACACCCTCAATCGTGAAGAGCCCAATAAGGGGCCGCGGGTTGTCCACAGACCTGTGGACAACGAAAGGGTCTGCGCGCTGAAAGCGGCAACACTGACGCCATGACGACGGACCTGAACGAGATCGTGATTCGCACGGCTACCGACCTCGAGGGCATGTGGCAGCTGATCATGGGCAGACAACCGCCCGGGCTGCGCTCCCTCTGGATGG
>DASQXT010000232.1:0-10765 GCA_035639575.1 Geodermatophilus sp. | reverse complement strand
AGCCCCGCTCTGACGTCATCCCGGTCTTCTTCCTCTCCGACAGCACGGGGATCAGCGCCGAGACGATGGGCAACGCCCTGCTCATCCAGTTCCCCGACCTGCACTTCGAGCGGACGCTGATCCCGTTCATCTCCACGGTCGAGATGGCCCGGGAGGTCGTCGCCCAGTTGGATGCGGCGATGTCCGGCCCGGTTCCCCCGCTGGTGTTCACCACCGCGGCGGTGGACGAGGTGCGCGAGGAGCTGCTGAAGACCAAGGCGCCGATCATCGACTTCTTCGGCATCCACATGAGCCGGGTGGAGGAGCAGCTGGGGGCCCGGGGGCTGCACGAGGCGCGGCGGCTGCACGGGGTGGGCGACGTGCGGCGCTACAACAGCCGGATGGCGGCGATCGAGTTCGCGATCGAGCACGACGACGGGCTGAGCCCCCGCGGGCTGGACCGGGCCGACGTCGTCCTGCTGGCGCCGTCCCGGTGCGGAAAGACCCCGACGGCCATGTACCTGGCCCTGCAGCACGGCCTGTTCGTGGCCAACTACCCCCTGGTCGACGAGGACCTGGAGAGCACCGACCTGCCCCGGCCGGTCCGCGACCTGGCTGACCGGTGCTTCGGGCTGACCACCACGGTGGCCCGCCTCAGCCGCGTCCGTCAGGAGCGCCGGCCGGACTCGCGGTACGCCTCGGAGGAGCAGTGCCGCTTCGAGCTGCGCCGGGCGACGGCGATGTACGACAGGCACCACCTGCCCACGGTGGACACCTCGGCGGCCTCCGTCGAGGAGATCGCCACCGTGGTGATCCAGACCCTGGCCCGGCAACGGCGCAGCTCCGGCACGACCCCGCAGTCCGGCCACGACCTCTCGCGAGGAAGGACCACCCGCTCATGAGCACCGACACCGCACCCGAGGTACCGGCCGGCAGCACGGCTGGGGGCACGGCCGACGAGGCCGACAACGTCCGGTGGTTCGCCGAGCTGGGGCTGGTCGACCTCGAGGTGGTCGGCGGCAAGAACGCCTCGCTGGGCGAGATGATCTCAAACCTGGCCGACGCCGGGGTCAGCGTCCCCGACGGCTTCGCCACCACCGCGGCGGCCTACCAGCGCTTCCTCGGCGACACCGGCCTGGCGGCCTCCATCGCCGAGCGGCTGCGCGCATTGGACACCGACGACGTCCGGGCGCTGTCGGCCGCCGGCCGGGAGATCCGCCGGGCGGTCGTCGAGCAGCCCTTCCCGCCGGCCCTGGAGGCCGACATCCGGGCGGCCTACGACAGGCTGGCCGGGGACGACCCGGAGGCCTCCGTCGCGGTGCGGTCCAGTGCCACGGCCGAGGACCTGCCCGACGCCTCCTTCGCCGGACAGCAGGAGACCTTCCTCAACGTGCGGGGCATCGACGCGGTGCTGCAGGCGATCCGGGAGGTCTACGCCTCGCTCTACAACGACCGGGCGATCGCCTACCGGGTGCACCACGGGTTCGACCACGCGGCGGTGTCGCTGTCGGCCGGCGTGCAGCGGATGGTCCGCTCCGACGTGGGTGCCTCCGGAGTGGTGTTCACCATGGACACCGAGTCCGGCTTCCGCGACGCCGTCTTCGTGACGTCGGCTTACGGGCTGGGTGAGGGCGTCGTCCAGGGCGCGGTCAACCCCGACGAGTTCTACGTCTACAAGCCCGCGCTACGGGTCGGGCGCCCGGCGATCCTCAAGCGGAGCGTGGGGGAGAAGGCCACCAAGATGGTCTACACCGAGCACGCCGAGGTCGGACGGACGACCGCGTTCGTCGACGTCGACCCCGCCGAGCGCCGGCGGCTGTCCCTCACCGACGACGAGGTCACCGAACTGGCCCGACAGGCCTGCCGCATCGAGGAGCACTACGGCCGGCCGATGGACATCGAGTGGGGCAAGGACGGGCTGACCGGGCAGATTCTCATCCTGCAAGCGCGCCCGGAGACCGTGCAGTCCCGCTCCGGGAACACCACCGAGCGCTACACGCTCACCGGTACCGGGGACGTCGTGGTCGAGGGGCGGGCGATCGGGCAGAAGATCGGCGCCGGTGCGGTCCGGGTGCTCACCGACATCGACCAGATGGACCAGTTCACGGCCGGCGACGTGCTGGTGGCGGACATGACCGACCCGGACTGGGAACCGATCATGAAACGCGCCTCGGCGATCGTGACGAACCGCGGCGGGCGCACCTGCCACGCGGCGATCATCGCCCGCGAGCTGGGCATCCCTGCCGTCGTCGGCACCGGGACCGCCACCCGGGTGCTGCGCGACGGCGATTCGGTCACCGTCTCCTGCGCCGAGGGTGACACCGGCCTCGTCTACGCCGGCGAGGTGGGCTTCGAGGTGGCGGAGACCTCCCTGGACGCCATGCCGGAGATCCCCACCAAGATCATGATGAACGTCGGAACGCCCGAGCAGGCCTTCGCCTTTTCTCGGCTGCCGCACGCCGGCGTCGGGCTGGCCCGGCTGGAGTTCGTCATCAACCGGCAGATCGGCATCCACCCCCGCGCGCTGCTGGACCTCGAGGAGCTCGACGCGCCGCTGCGGGCGCAGATCGAGGAGCGGATCGTCGCCTACCCCTCGGCGCGGGACTTCTTCGTGCAGCGGGTCGCCGAGGGCGTCTCGATGATCGCTGCGGCGTTCGCGCCCGAGCCGGTGATCGTGCGGATGAGCGACTTCAAGTCCAACGAGTACGCCAACCTGCTCGGCGGGGAGCGCTACGAGCCGCACGAGGAGAACCCGATGATCGGCTACCGCGGGGCGTCGCGGTACCTGTCGGCCGACTTCGCCGACTGCTTCGCCATGGAGTGCGAGGCGCTGCGCTACGTCCGCGACGAGATGGGCCTGACCAACGTCAAGATCATGATCCCGTTCGTCCGGACCGTGGCCGAGATCGAGGGCGTGGTGCGCCTGCTGGGCAAGCACGGCCTGCGCCGCGGGGAGAATGACCTGTCCGTGGTGATGATGTGCGAGCTCCCGTCGAACGCGCTGTTGGCTCCCGCGTTCCTCGAGCACGTCGACGGGTTCTCCATCGGCTCCAACGACATGACGCAGCTGACGCTGGGGCTCGACCGCGACTCCGCCCTGGTCGCCGGGGGCTTCGACGAGCGCGACCCGGCGGTACTCGCGCTGCTCGAGATGGCGATCAGGGCGTGCCTCGAGCGCGGGAAGTACGTCGGCATCTGCGGCCAGGGCCCCAGCGACCACCCCGACCTCGCCGAGTGGCTCGTGCAACAGGGGATCGAGTCCATGTCCCTGAACCCCGACACCGTCGTCGACACCTGGCTCCACCTGGCCAAGGCCGGCCGCACGACCTGAGGAGTGGCGATCCGCCGACAGGCCGCGTCAGTGGAGTGTCCGGGTGCTGACCACCATGGTCCCCCGTCCGAGGACGTCCGCTGCGGCGCATGGTCGTTGCGTACGCCAGCCGAGCTGCGCGGATGTACTTCGACGAACCGCGGCGGACACGCCGCGCAGGTCTGGGGGTCGAGGGGTCAATCAGGCTTGTCGGTCCGACAGGGCAACCGCAGATCGAAGTTGGGTGTGCCAAGAATGGTCAGGAGTTCAGACCTATCGATGACCTGGTGATCATGCCGCACCGCGGGATGCGCGCCGTCGAGAAACGGTTCGCTTGGTCGTGCCGAGCCGGGCAGCGATGTCGCGGATGGACCTGCCGCGGGCGCTGATGAGGCGAATGACCTCTTGTTGCTCGACTGGGGTGAGGTCGTCGTAGGTGATGTTGTCGCCGGCGAGGGGCGCGTTCCACGGCGACCCGTCGATGTCGTTCCCCCGGGGAAGTCGGGAGGTCGGGCGCGTGGGTGTGGGTCGGTGTCGATGTCGTCCCACGCCAGCGGTGGCAGCCAGCCATGTGCGGCGGCGTGGGCCCGGGCGGCGTCGGCGGCCGCACGTTGATCGCGGGTATCTCGTGGCGGCCTGGTGCTCCACAGCCGCTCGTAGAGGGTCGCGACGTCGTGGGCGGTGCGGGCGGTGACCGACTCGCCGGTCATGCTGCGGTGCACGCTGTTCGGGCGGCGGCCGAGCTGGGCGGCCAGTAGCTCGGCCGGCCAGCCGATGGCGATGAGCGCGTGCAGGCGTCGGCGGATTCTGGTGGCGTCGACCCGGCTGTGTGGTGCCCGGCTGGCGTCGTTCATGCCGATGCCCAGGATGCGGGTGGCCGTGTCCGGGCGGACCCGCCGCGTTTCTCGGGTGTCGCCGCGGCTGTGCTCGGCCAGTTCGCGAATGTGGCTGACCGACAGGCCGGCAAGATGGGCGATGCGCTCGACGCCGATCCCGGCCACGCGCAGAGGCGATGTGCTCGCGGACTGGGCCGGCGTCGACGTAGGGGTGCCAGCGGCCGTAGATGCGTTCCCGGGCGGCGGTGCGGCCGGCGGCGGTGTTGGCGGCGGTGCAGTCGGTGCAGCGGCAGCGGTCCTTGACATAGGCGGTACGGGTTCCGTGCCGGTGGCGGCCCTGCGGATGGGTGCACTCGCGCGCCACCCGCGCCTGGAGCCGTCGGGCGGTTGGGGGTTCGAGCCCCCCGTCGGCTCCCACAGCTCTCGCCGTCCGGCGCCGGGCGGTCGTTGCACAGGTAAACGATCGGCAAGAACTCGGTAAAGCGTCGTCGGCCCGGTACCGGAACACATCCGCGCTCCCTAGCTTCCCTGCCGTGACCACGTCGGCTCCGGGGTCCGAACGCTCGAGACGGGGGTCCGGACCCTGCCGCTGATGCCCGGTCACGGCGCCGGCACGGGGCACCCGTGCGCGGCACATCCGGAGACGACGGAAGGTGGGTGTACCGGTGTCACTGCTGGACCTGGTCGTCGTGGCGGTCATCGTCGTGCTGCTGGCGCTCACCGCAGGCGTGTACTGGCACCAGAGCAGGCGGGCCGATCGCCAGCACGATGCCGGCAGGGCCGGGGAGTAGGCCCGAGGACCGGCACGGCCCGGCGGCGGGCGGACCTCAGCCGCCGGGTTGCCGGGCCGGAACGGCGTCGTCCTCGCGCACCGCGGTCGGCAGGAGCAGCGTGAACACCGGCGGCGACACCCGCGTCAGGGTCAGCCGGCCCTGCTCGGCCTCCACCAACCGACGGGCCAGCGCCAGGCCGATGCCGTGTCCGTCCCGACGGTCGGCCTGTCCGGCGAACAGCACGTCCGCGGGGTCGTGGACGCCCGGACCCTCGTCGGCGACGTCGACCGCGACGGCTCCGGGGGCCTCGCGGACGGTGACCGTGACCGTGCCGCGGCCGTGGGTGACGGCGTTGTCGAGCAGGACTCCGAGCACCTGACGGACCGCCGCGCCCGACGCCCCCGCGTGCGGCGCGTCCGGGTCGACCTGCACGGCGAGGTCGCGGCCGTGCAGCGCCAGGCGCGCGCCCCACTCCGGCGACAGCTCGCCGATCAGGGCGTCCAGGTCCAGCGGCTCCACCGGGACGTCGGGTGCCCGCTGCCCGACCCGGGCCAGGGTCAGCAGCTCGTCGATGATCGCCTCGAGGCGGTCGGCGTCGACCAGGGTCGCGGCGATCGCCGGCCGCGGATCGGCGTCGGGGCGCTCGAGCGCGGCCTCCAGGCGCAGCCGCATGCCGGCCAGCGGGGTCCGGAGCTGGTGCGAGGCGTCGGCGGAGAAGGCGCGCTCGCGGGCGAGCAGCTCGTCCAGGCGCATCGCGGTCGCGTCGAGCGCGGCACCCACCGCGTCGATCTCCTCGATCCCGCCCCGGTGGCTGCGGACGCTGAAGTCGCCGTCACCCAGCCGCCGGGCGCTCTCCTCCAGGTCCTCGAGCGGACGCGCCAGCCGCCGCGCCTGTCCGCGCGCCAGCAGCCAGGTGACGGTCACCGCTGCGGCGGCCAGCCCGGCCATGGCCCCCCAGGCGAGGGCGATCTCGCGGAGGACGTTGCTGCGCGGTTCGGTCACGAGCACGGCGCCGATCACGTCCTCCCCGTACGTGACCGGGACGGCCGCCACCACCAGGTCGTCGTCGATGCGGGACTTCACCTCGCCGTCGAGTGCGTCCTCGAGGACGGCGACGTGACGGTCGGGGGCCGACCCCGCCAGCAGGTCGCCGTTCTCGGCGAAGACGGCGGCGGTGAGGTGCTCGTCGTCGTCCCCGACGTCGGTGAGGGTGTCGCGCTCGACCGGGGAGCGCGTATCCACGTCCTCCGCGACGTCGATGGCGACGTGGCTGGCCTCCCGCACGAGGTAGCCGCTCTCCTGCCCCAGGAGGTGCTCGCGGATGGCGTAGCCCAGCGGGATGGCGAACAAGAAGGTGGCGAGCACGGAGGCCAGGACGGCGAGGGCGACGATCCGGGTCCGCACGGGCGGGACCTCCCTCCGGCGGTCACGGTGCTCGGGACCGTCAGGGTGCCCCGGCCGGCGGCCGCTGTCACCGCATCCCGCCGCGGCCGGACGGGGCCCGGAGCCGGGGCGGCGGTGCCACCATGCCCGCATGGCCGGTCGAGTCCTGCTGGTCGAGGACGACACGTCCATCGGCGAGGCGCTGGTGTCGAGCCTGCGCAGCCACGCCTACGACGTCGACTGGGCGCGCACCGGTGCCGCGGCCCTGGCCCGCGCCGCGGCCGCCCCGGTCGACCTCGTCCTGCTCGACCTCGGCCTACCGGACCTCGACGGCGTGGAGGTGTGCCGGCAGCTGCGGGCCACCCAGCCGGGGTGCGTGCTGGTGATGCTGACGGCGCGCTCGGCGGAGATGGACGTCGTCGTCGGCCTGGAGGCGGGCGCCGACGACTACCTGGTCAAGCCGGTCCGGCTGGCCGAGCTGCACGCCCGCCTCCGGGCCCACCTGCGTCGGGGTGGCAGCGGCGGGACGACGGGGCCCGCGGTCCGCGCCGTGGGTGACCTGGTGGTGGACGTCGCGCGGCACCGGGTCACCGTGGCCGGCGGCGAGGTGCACCTGCGCCCCAAGGAGTTCGACCTGCTCGCGCGGCTGGCCGTCCAGCCCGAGGTGGCGCACAGCCGGGAGCAGCTGATGGCCGACGTCTGGGACGAGAACTGGTTCGGCTCGACGAAGACCCTCGACGTCCACGTCGCGGCGCTGCGGCGCAAGCTGCAGGAGGTCACCCCGCCGGGCCGCCGGGTGCCGCAGATCGTCACCGTGCGCGGGCACGGCTACCGGTTGGAGCTGGCGGCTCCCGACGATCCGTAGCCGGTGGCCGGGCGGCCGAGGACGTCCGGTACGGCCAGGGTCAGCGCCCAGGTGGCGGCGCGGGAGACGGTCCCCCCGCCGATGTCCGGGACGTCGGCGTCGGCCAGGCGCTCGACGACGACCGGTCCGCGGATCAGGACCGCGTGCACG
Source organism: Geodermatophilus sp. (assembly GCA_035639575.1). Lineage (GTDB taxonomy): Bacteria > Actinomycetota > Actinomycetes > Mycobacteriales > Geodermatophilaceae > Geodermatophilus. The sequence continues at coordinate 3,469 of DASQXT010000232.1, read as the reverse complement.
GTGTCCAGCACGGTGTCCAGGCAGCGGTGCGGGTGCGAGGTCTCCCGGGACACGTGCGCCTCGACGGTGAACAGCTCACCGCCGCCCGGGGCGCCGGGGCGCTCGTCGGCCGCCCAGCTCGGGACGATGGAGGACGAGGCCGGCGCCTGCGCCCACTGCAGGGCGGCGGCGTGGTTCAACAGCAGGGGCGCCAGCACGGGGTCGCGGGTGAGCAGACCACCGACCACGAGGTGAAGATCCGTCATCGTCGTCCTGCCGCGGGTGTGCGAGGGGCGTGGGGGTTTCCCTCCCACGCTAGGCGGTCGGCGGCCGGTGCACGACCAGCGCCGGGTAAGGACTCGGTAAAGCCCGTCCCGTGGTGGGCCGGGCGGCCCGCCGCTAGCGTGGCGCTCGGCCGGCGGCGAGACGACGGCGCCGGGGAGCCCGACCCTGGAGGCGGCCGTGTCCGACCACGTCTACCGGCTGAGCGAGATCGTCGGCAGCAGCCAGACCAGCATCGACGACGCCATCCGCACGGCGATCCGCAAGGCCGCGGGGACGGTGCGGCACATCGAGTGGTTCGAGACCAAGGAGATCCGCGGCCAGGTGGTCGACGGCGACGTCAACTACTTCCAGGTGCGGCTGTCCATCGGCTTCCGCGTCGAGGACTGACGGAGGATCCCCTGCCCCCACCGTGGAAAGACCCCGTCCTCCTCACCCCTCGCAGGCTCGCGGCGGGACCCTGCAGGGGGCCAGTGGCGCCCTGGACGGGGACGGGCGGGGTTCCTCCTCAGTCGAAGCTGCCGGCGCCGTTCCGGCGGTAGGGGGAGCGCCGCTCGAGCTGCTCCCGCTGGTTGCGCTCGGCCCGCAGCCGCGCCGCCGTGCCCGGCGGGTAACCGGCCTTGGCGACCCGGTGCTCGGTGGTCTCGACCATGAAGGCCGTGGAGAAGATGAGCCCCATGAGCAGCCCGCCGGCGGCGGCGGAGAGCCGGTAGGCCAGCGGCACGGGCACGACGGCGACGCACAGCACGAGCACCGGCAGCAGCTGCACCACCGCCCGCGTCAGGTGGCGGAGCACCCAGCCGGGCCCCGTCGTGTCGGCCAGCACCCACGGGGAGAGCTCCCGCGGCAGCCGGCCGCCCAGCGCGTAACGCACCCACTGCAGCGGCGTGGGTCGACGCGTCTCGGTACGGGTTCGCACACGACGACGGTAGGCCGCTCCGGGCGTTGCCGGGGGCCTGTGAGCGGGAGCACACTCGGCCCGCGCGACCCGACGGCGAGGAGGTCCGGCATGCACATCCGTCAGCTGCTCCGCCGCAAGGGAGCCGACGTCGCCACCGTCGACGCGGGCGCCAGTGTCCGCACCGCCCTCGCGCTGCTCGCCGAGCACGAGGTCGGCGCCCTGGTGGTCTCCCAGGACGGACGCCGCGTCGACGGGATCGTCTCCGAGCGCGACGTCGTCCGGGCGCTGCACGAGCGCGGCGCCGGGCTGCTCGCCGACCCGGTCGCCAGCGTGATGACCGCGCAGGTGCACACCTGCGTCCCGGACGCGGGTGTCGAGGAGCTGGCCCGCACGATGACCGAGCACCGGGTGCGGCACGTCCCCGTCGTCGAGCACGGCGCGCTGGTCGGCATCGTCTCCATCGGCGACGTCGTCAAGGCCCGGCTCGACCAGCTCGAGGAGGAGCGCGCCCAGCTGGTCGACTACATCCAGACCGGGTGAGGGACCCCGTCCTCCCCGCCTCCGCGGGCTCGGGACGGGACCTGGCGTAGCCTGCCGCGAGTGGACGAGCGGCGCGCCGGGGTCGCCTCCGGACTGGCCGCGTACGGCCTCTGGGGGCTGTTCCCGCTGTACTTCCCCCTGCTCGAGCCCGCCGGCGGGCTGGAGATCGTCGCCCACCGGGTCATCTGGTCGCTGCTGTTCGTCGCCGTCCTGCTGACCGCGGTGCGCGGCTGGCCGCAGGTGCGGGCGACGGTCACCGACCGCCGTGCGCTGCTGGTGCTGTCCGGCGCCGCGGTGCTGATCGCCGCCAACTGGCTGGTCTTCGTCTACGCCGTCAACTCCGGGCACGTGGTCGAGACCTCGCTGGGCTACTTCATCAACCCGCTGGTCAGCGTGCTGCTCGGCGTCGTGGTGTTCGGCGAGCGGCTGCGTCGGCTGCAGTGGGTCGCCGTCGCGATCGCCGCGGTCGCGGTGGGCGTGCTCACCGTCGACTACGGCCGCCCGCCGTGGATCGCCCTGACGCTGGCCGGCAGCTTCGGCCTGTACGGGCTGATGAAGAAGCTGGTGCGCGTCGCGGCCGCGCCGGGGCTGTTCGTGGAGACCGCGCTGGTCGTCGTCCCCGCGGTGGCGGTCCTCGCCGTCCTGCACGCGCGGGGGGAGGGGACGGCGGGCAGCGCCGGGACCGGCCACCTGCTGCTGCTCCTGAGCTCGGGCGTGGCGACCGCCGTCCCGCTGCTGCTGTTCGCCGGCGCGACGCGGCGCATCCCCCTGTCCACGGTGGGCCTGCTGCAGTACGTCACGCCGCTGATGCAGCTGGCGATCGGCGTCTTCGTCTACGGGGAACCCATGCCGCCGGCCCGGCTGGCCGGCTTCGTCATCGTCTGGATCGCCCTGGCCGTCTTCACGGTCGACAGCCTGCGCACCGCCCGTGCCGGGGTCCGCCGGCGGACGGCGGAGGCCACGCCCGCACCGGTCTGAACCGGCGGAGCTCGGGGCCCGGGGATGTCGGTGGCCGGGACTACCGTCGGGGGTGTTCCGAAGGAGGACTCCCGTGTCTGCCGACCCAGCTCCCGCGGTCTCCCCGCCGGGGGGCGAGGTGCCTCTTCCCCCGGCGGCCGACCCGACCCCCGCTCCCGTCCCCGACGCGCCCGCCCGCCCCGGCGGCCTGACCCGCCGCGAGCACGAGATGCTCGCGTTCGAGCGGCAGTGGTGGCGCCGGCCCGGTGCCAAGGAGGCGGCCATCCGTGACCGCTTCGGCCTGGCCCCGACCCGCTACTACCAAGTGCTCAACGCCCTGGTCGACCGGCCGGCCGCACTCGAGGCCGACCCGCTGCTGGTGCGGCGGTTGCGCCGGCTGCGCGCCGCGCGCGGACAGCGTCGATCGTCTCAGTTCCTGGGCAACGGAGGCCGCGCCCTCTAGATTTGGTCACCGTGGGCAGGCACGCCGCGCCAGGCGGTGACGGAACGGACCAGGGGAACACCCCTGTCCCGCACGGACGACGCCGCACCGACGGCCCGCCCAGCGTGCCTCCGGCCGCGCGCGAGCTGGGCGAACACCCGACGGCGCCCAACCGCAGCCGTGCCGACCGCCGGCGCGACGGACTGCTGGAGGCGGGGGAGGACCCGGGCCGCCGCCGACCCCCGCAGGGCCGCCCGGTGCCGCCGGCCGCCCCGCCGCGCGCCGCCGCCCCGGCGCGTGTCGTCGCACCGGCCCGCGCCGCCGCGCCCTCCGGTGCCGCCGCCCGCTCCGCCGCGCCGGCCGCGGGG
>DASQXT010000231.1:0-40649 GCA_035639575.1 Geodermatophilus sp. | reverse complement strand
ACCGCCAGGAACCCGAAGAACGCCACGCCGCCGCCGATGATCGGCATGTTGTCGGCGTTGTTCTCCGCCCACGCCCGCCGGACGATCTGCTTCCACCCCCGCCAGGGGATCTCGGTGGGCTTGTCCGCGGAGATGCCGGGCAGCTGCTGCTCGTCGGGCGCCCCCGGCGGCGGCTCGCTCGCCCGCGGGTCCGGCCCGCGGTCCTCCGCGGCCCGCGGGTCCGGCCCGCGGTCCTCCGCGGCCCGCGCGGCCGCCCGCCGGGCCGCCTTCTCCTCGACCCGCTCGCGGATGCGGTCGACGGCGCTGTCGCGGTGTCGGGTGCCGGCCACGTCAGTCGCCCGGCCAGTTGCCGGTCAGCTTGGTGAAGCCGCGGGCGCCGGCACGGTCGATGGCCGCCTTGGTCGCGGCGAAGATGGCGCCCTGCAGCGCCGCGGCGAGGACGACCTCCTTCATCGAGTACTCGCTCTGCAGCGCGTCGGGGGCGTCGTCCTCGTTCGACACGCGCTTCCAGACCTGCTTGAAGACCGCGCCGGACACCACACCGGCCAGGACGCCGCCGAGCAGGCCGATCGGCCGGTAGGCGAGCTTGGCTCCCTTGCTGCTGCTCACTTGCCCCTCCTCCTGGCCCGGCGGGCCTTCGCCGTCCTCTTCGCGGTCCTGCGTGCCGCCTTGCGTGCTGCCTTGCGTGCCGCCTTCTCGGCAGCGGCGCTGCGGGCGGCGGCCACCTTCGCGGCGCGCTTCGCCTGCCGCTTCGCGACACGGCGGTCCTTGGTGCGGCGGCGCCACACGAGCAGGCCGAGCAGCGCGGCCAGGCCGGCACCGGCGCCGATGACCGCCGGCGGGCTCTCCCGGTAGGTCTCCACCGCGGTGTCGCGGGCGCGGTAGGCGCTCTCCCGCGCCCGCTCGGGGACGTCGAGGCGGTGCGAGAGCTCGTCGACGGTGCGCCCGAGCTGCGCCCGGGTGGCCTCGATCTCGGCCTTGATGGCGTCGGGGTCGTTGGCCGGCGCCCGGCCGTTCGTCGTCCCGTCGGGGCCTCGGCTGGCTGGGGTGCTCACCGGCGTGCACTCTCCTTCACCGTCTGGATGTCGGTCCTCGTGCTGGCGATCGCCTCGGTGGGCACCGGCGGGGTGCCCTTCTCGACGTCCTTCTTGCCGACCAGTGCCAGCACGCCGGCGACGGCCAGGAGCACGACGGCGACGACCAGCGCGGCCAGCCAGCCGGGGAGCACCAGCGCGAGGGCGAGGACGGCGGCGGCGACGAGCACGGCCAGGCCGAGGAAGGCGAACAGCCCGGCGCCGCCGAACAGTCCGGCGCCGATGCCCAGGCGCTTGGCCTTCTGGGTGACCTCCGCCTGGGCGAGCCGGGCCTCGTCGCGCACGAGCCGGCTGATCTGCTCGGTGAGCTGGCCGACGAGCTGGCCGGTCGAGGCGTCCTCGGGGGCGGGGGGCGGGGCGGTCGCGCGAGTGGCGCCCGCGGTCGGTTGGGTCATCGGTCCTCCGGGCCGGGGGAGACTGTCGATGTCCTCACATGCCCCCGATGATCGCCGGGATAACCAGGAGCGGGTCACATGCCGGGCACGGTCGCCGCGCTCACCGACCCGCTCACTAACCTCAGCGCGCATGAGCTGGTACTGGCGGCTGGAGGACCCCTCGGGGGCGGAGCTCGACCCCGCCGCGGTGGGGGTGGAGGTGCCGCGTTCGGACAACCAGGGCGACGCGGAGTCCTGGCTGGGGGAGAACTGGCGCGACCTGCTCGAGCGGGGGGTGGCCACCGTGACGCTCTTCGACGGCGCGCGGGAGGTCTACGGCCCGATGGGTCTCGCCGCCACCTGAACCCGCCGACCGGAGCCGGCGGGTCCAGGTGGCCCTCCCTCAGCCCCGGGCGGTCTTGGCGGGGTCGCGCTCGACGACGTCCCCGAGGACCTCGTCGATGCGCGCCAGGACGCCGGCGTCGAGGCTCACCCCGGCCGCCGCCACGTTGTCGTGCACCTGCTCGGGCCGGGTCGCGCCGATGATCGCCGCCGCGACGTTGGGGTTCTGCAGCACCCAGGCGATGGCCAGCTGCGCCATGGACAGGCCGAGGTCCTCGGCGACCGGCCGCAGGCCCTGCACCGCGGTGAGGACGTCGTCCCGCAGGAACCGCTGCATCGACCCGCCGACCTCCGCGTGGCCGCCCCGGCTGTCGGCCGGCGGCTGCCGGCCGGGCAGGTACTTGCCGGTGAGGACGCCCTGCGCCAGCGGGGACCACACGATCTGCGAGATGCCCTCCTTCTCGGAGGTGGGCACGACCTCGTCCTCGATGACCCGCCACAGCATCGAGTACTGCGGCTGGTTGCTGATCAGCTGGACGCCGAGGTCGCGGGCGAGCGCGGCGCCGGCGGCGATCTCCTCGGCGTTCCACTCCGAGACGCCGATGTAGAGCACCTTGCCGGCCCGGACGAGGTCGGCGAAGGCCGTCATCGTCTCCTCGAGCGGCACTGTCGGGTCGTAGCGGTGCGCCTGGTAGAGGTCGACGTAGTCGGTCTGCAGCCGCCGCAGCGAGGCGTGGCAGCTCTCGGTGATGTGCTTGCGGGACAGGCCGCGGTCGTTGTGCCCCGGGCCGGTCGGCCAGTAGACCTTGGTGAAGACCTCGAGCGCCTCGCGGCGCTGCCCGGCGAGGGCGCGGCCGAGCACGGACTCGGCCCGGGTGCCGGCGTAGACGTCGGCGGTGTCGAAGGTGGTGATGCCGGCGTCGAGGGCGGCGCGGACGCAGGCGTGCGCCGCGTCCTCCTCGACCTGGCCGCCGTGGGTGAGCCAGTTGCCGTACGCGATGGCGGAGATGGTGAGGCCGGAGCGGCCGAGTCGTCGGGATTCCACGGGCCCCGACGCTAGCCCCGCGCGCTCGCCAGGGCGTCCCGAGCGTGGTGACGTGCTGCAACGGCCCCGTCCGGGGCCCGCCCTAAGCCTGCGGAGGTGGGAGGACGGGGTCCTTGCTCTAGAGCTGGGCGCCCAGCGGGACCTCGGGCTTCGGGAAGCGCCAGCGGCGGACCATGGTGGCGCGGCTGATCCCGTACCAGACCAGCCCTCTCATCTTGTGGTCCTCGTTGGGGAAGCGCTCGAGCACCTTCTTCCTGATCCGCCGGCCCAGGACGATCGAGTCGGCGATGATCAGCAGGAAGAAGACCAGCCAGATCGAGACGGTGTAGCTGCGCACCTGCTCGTTGGGCACGAAGTTGCCGATGAGCACCAGCGCGGCGACGACGAGGAAGAAGCTGCCGGCGTTGCGGCGGGCGTCGACGACGTTGCGCACCAGCTTGCGGACCGGGCCGCGGTCGCGGGCCGGCAGGTAGCCCTCGTCGCCCCGCGCCGCGCCGGCGCGGGTGGTCCCGCGGTTGGCTGCCTGCTGCTCGCGCATCCGCTTGTAGGCCTCCTTGCGGGTCTGCGGAGGCGGCGGGGGAGGACCGGGACGGCGTCCCTGGGCCTCGTTGCGCTTGGGCGTGGGCCGGCCCTTCCCGCCCGCCTTCACCAGCTGCGCGGTCGAGTCGGCGGCGGGGTCGGACGCGGCCGCGGTGCGGTCGCGGCGCCCGGGCAGGCGGAGCTTCACGGCCGTGAGTCTACGTGTGACCTCGGTCGATCCCGGTCTGCGCGGTACTGCACGCCGTACAGTGGGAAGAGGCTCCGCTCCGGCGGTGTTGGCCTGCTGCAGGACGTGCCGCAGCAGGCACCCTCGAACGTGGGAGGACTTCCAACATGACGGTGCAGGACACCACGGCCACCGGCGTCATCCTCAGCGACCCCGCTGCCGCCAAGGTCAAGGCGCTGCTGGACCAGGAGGGTCGCGACGACCTCCGCCTGCGCATCGCCGTCCAGCCCGGGGGCTGCTCGGGCCTGCGTTACCAGCTGTTCTTCGACGAGCGGTTCCTCGACGGCGACCAGACCTACGAGTTCGGCGGGGTCGAGGTCATCGTCGACCGGATGAGCGGTCCCTACCTGGGCGGCGCCGTGATCGACTTCGTGGACACGATCGAGAAGCAGGGCTTCACGATCGACAACCCGAACGCGACCGGCTCGTGCGCCTGCGGCGACTCCTTCAGCTGAGCCGCTGACACCGCGGTCCCCGGGACCGCACCGCTGACACGACGAAGGCCCGGTCCCTCCCGCGGGAGGGACCGGGCCTTCGTCGTCCCGGACTACAGCCGGACGGGGTAGACCGTCTCGGGGACGTCGACCTGGATGCGGTGCTCGACGAAGATGCCGTGCCAGACCATGAAGACCAGCAGCGTCCACAGCTTGCGGGAGAGGTCGACCGGCGAGCCGGCCCGGTGGTTGTCGCGGTGGGCGTCGAGCATCCAGAGGATCTGCCGCCGGTCGAGCCACTCGTCGGTCTGGCTCTCCTCGATGATCTGCCGTGCCCAGTCGTACAGGTCCTCGGCCAGCCAGTGCCGGGTCGGGACGGGGAAGCCGAGCTTGCGGCGGTGGAGCACGTGCGGCGGCACGATCTGCTCGAGCGCCCTGCGCAGCGCGTACTTCGTCGTCTCCTTGGTCACGCGCTGGTCGACCGGCAGCGTGCCGGCGACCGCGAACACCTCCGGGTCGAGGAACGGCACCCGCAGCTCGAGCGAGTTGGCCATGGTCATCTTGTCGGCCTTGACCAGGATGTCGCCGCGCAGCCAGGTGAACAGGTCCACGTACTGCATGGCGGTCACGTCGTCGTAGCCCGCCGCCCGGGTGCGCTCGTAGAGCTCCCGGGTGACGGCGACGTGCGACAGGTCGGGGTCGCGGCGCGCGAGGAAGCTGAGCTCGTCGTCCCGGAAGATGCGGGCGTTGCCGTAGTACCGCTGCTCGAGCGGGATGGAGCCGCGGCGCAGCAGATCCTTGCCGCGCATGCCGTCGGGCAGCCTCGACGACAGCGCGCCCAGCGCCCGGCGGATCCCCCCGGGCAGCCTCTCGAACGCCGCCAGCGACAGGGGCTCGCGGTAGATGTTGTAGCCGCCGAACAGCTCGTCGGCGCCCTCACCGGAGAGCACCACCTTCACGTGCTTGCGGGCCTCGCGGGCGACGAACCACAGCGGCACGAGCGCGGGGTCGGCGACCGGGTCGTCGAGGTACCAGACGACCAGCGGGATCGACTCGGCGAACTCCTCGGGGGTGACCACCTTGATGACGTGCTCGACGCCGATCGCGGCGGCGGACTCGGCGGCGACGTCGATCTCCGAGTAGCCCTCGCGCTCGAAGCCGACCGTGAAGGTCATGAGGTCGGGGTTGTACCGCTTGGCCAGCGCGGCGATCGCGGTCGAGTCGATGCCGCCGGAGAGGAACGAGCCGACGGTGACGTCGGCGCGCATGTGCACCCGCACCGAGTCGTCGAGCACCGCGGCGATGCGGTCGTAGAGGCCCTGCTGCTCGTCCGCCGCGACCGGCCGGACGGGGAAGGTCGGGTTGAAGTAGCGGCTGGTGTGCAGCTCGCCGTCCGCCACGGTGAAGCTCGTGCCGCTCTCGATCCGGCGGATGCCGCGGTGCAGCGTCGCGGGCTCGGGGACGTACTGCAGCGTCAGGTAGTGCTGCAACGAGGCGGAGTCCACGCCGCCGGCGGCGTCACTGCCGCCGAGCATCTCCAGCAGCGCCTTCTTCTCGGAGCTGAGGACCAGCGCGCCGTCGGCGAGGCGAGCGGTGAACAGCGGCTTGATGCCGAAGGGGTCGCGGGCGCCGAACGCCGTCCCGGTCCGGGTGTCCCAGATGACGAAGGCGAACATGCCGCGCAGCCGCCGGACGACGTCCTGACCCCAGTAGTGGTAGCCGGCGACGATCGCCTCGGTGTCGCCCTCGGTGGCGAAGCGCGCGCCGAGGGCGGCGAGCTCCTGGCGCAGCTCCACGTAGTTGTAGATCTCGCCGTTGAAGACGATCCGGTACCGGCCGTCGGCGTAGGGCATCGGCTGGTGGCTGTGCTCGATGTCGATGAAGGCCAGCCGGTTGAAGCCGAGGGCGACCCGTGCGTCGTTCCAGACCTGGGTCTCGTCGGGGCCGCGGTGCCGCAGGCAGTGCAGCGCCTCGCGGACCTCCTTCACGCGGGTGTCGTCGACGCGGTCGGCGTCGGTGGACAGGTAGGCGAGCAGGCCGCACATGAGCGTGGTCTCCGGGGGTCGTCGTGTGCCGCGGAGTGGCCGCGGCGGGGTCAGACGCGGGCGCCGGCGCGGGTCTTGCGCGTCGCGTTGCGCTCGGCCACGAAGGACAGGATCGGAACGGTGCCTCCCACCAGGGTGAGAAGCGTGCCGCGCAACGTCCAGGAGGCGCGCAGGGCGAGGTCGCAGGCGGTCAGGAAGAAGATGAAGTAGAGCCAGCCGTGCAGGGTGCCGAGGACGGTCACCGGCTCCGCGATCCCGCCGAGGTACTTGAGCGGGACGGCGACCAGGATCAGGGCGATGAGCAGGACACCCACGATCCAGGCCATCACGCGGTAGCGGGTCAGCGCGGCAGGGACGTTGCGGCCCACCCGCCGGGCGAGGGCACGGGGCAGCCGGGAGGCCGTCGTCGACTCAGCGGCCATGCTCGGTCCGCTGCTTCAGCGCCCGCTCGTTGAGCTCGGCGAGGTAGGCGTTGTAGGCGGCCAGCTCCGGGTCGCCGGTCGTGTCGATGCGCGGCCGCTGGTAGAGGACCAGGTCGCTGCCCGGCTCGTCCTCGTCGGGGTCGCGGTTGATCTCCTCGCGGCACATGCGCACGTAGAACCACAGGCCCATGAACCCGTACAGCGGCCACTGCAGCGCGTAGCTCCAGTTCACCGCGCCGCCACCGGCCTCGGCCTTGGACAGCTGCCAGTACCCCAGGAAGAAGGTGGCCACGAACAGGGCGGCCACCACCAGGTGCAGGAGCACCCACTTGGGGGTCAGCAGCCGGGAGAACACGGCCTCGACTGTAACCGGCGGCGCGCCTCGACAGGGGACGCCGGTGAGGGGGTTCACCGTGCCGTCGTCGGACCCCGACCCCCCGCGGCGCGGGGTGTCGGGCCCTCGGCCGCCGACCCGGGGCACCGACCCGCCGGTGGGGTGTCTCCGGTGGTCGGCCGCCGTGCGGGGTCGGCTAGTCTCGCCGCAGACTGTGGTCGGCACAGGCGCCGTTCGCCGGAGACCGGTTGACGGCTCGCCGGGAAGACCGTCCGGCGTACCGGACGAGGACGAGGAGGCAGCGAGCAGTGGCTCGAGGCAGCAGGCTCGCGCGGGTCGCCGCGCTCGGTCTCCTGGGGGTGCTCGCCCTGACCGGGTGCACCCCGAACAACGAGTTCTGGCGCTGGGGCTGGCCCAACGGGATCACCGACGAGGCCCACGAGATGCGCACCCTCTGGATCTGGTCGGTCATCGCCGCCCTGATCATCGGGTTCGCGGTGTGGGGGCTCATCGGCTGGTCGGTCGTCATGCACCGCAAGCGCGGTGACGAGCTGCCCAAGCAGACGGCGTACAACCTGCCGCTGGAGATCGTCTACACGATCATCCCGTTCCTCATCATCGCCGGGCTGTTCTTCTTCACGGTGGTCACGCAGAACCGGGTGCAGGAGCGCAGCGCCAACCCCGACGTGACCATCGCGGTCAACGCCTTCAAGTGGAACTGGCAGTTCGTCTACCCCCAGACCACCGGGGCCGACGGCGCGCCGGTCAACACTGTCGGCAACAGTGCGGAGATCCCGATCCTCGTGCTGCCGACCGACCGGACCATCCGCTTCGAGCTGGCCTCGGCCGACGTCATCCACTCGTTCTGGGTGCCGGAGTTCCTCTTCAAGCTCGACGTCATCCCGGGCAACGAGAACGGCCGGGACAACGTCTTCGAGGTGACCGTCCGCGAGCAGGGCGCCTTCGTGGGCCGCTGCGCCGAGCTCTGCGGCACGTACCACGCGTACATGAACTTCGAGGTGCGGGCGGTGTCGGGGGCGGACTACGACGCCTACCTGGCCGCGCGGGAGTCGGGTCTCAACACCTATGACGCGCTGGAGAGCATCGGTCAGCCGGGCAACGCGACGAGCACCGCGCCGTTCGACCTGGTCGACGACGCACAGCGGGCCGACGGCTGACGTGTCCGCCGACCGCGCACCGCACACCACGCAGGAGGGACGGCCGTGAAGGTCGAAGCGCTCATCTTCAACATCATCGGTACCTTCTGCCTGGTCATGGCGGCCGTCTACGGGATCTGGTCCCGTGAGCCGATCGGGACGACGGCGCTGGTCCTCTCCGGTGGGCTGACGTTCCTCGTCGGCGGCTTCTTCTGGTTCATCTCGCGGCGCATCGACGCCCGCCCGGAGGACCGCAAGGACGCCGACATCGCCGACGGCGCCGGCGAGCTGGGCTTCTTCAGCCCGGGCAGCTACTGGCCGTTGGGCATCGCCCTGTCGGCCGGTCTCATGGGCCTGGCGCTGGCGTTCTACTACCCGTGGATGATCATCCTGGCCGGCGTGGCCCTGCTGATCACCATCGGCGGCCTGCTGTTCGAGTACTACGTGGGGCAGAACGCCCAGGGCTGATCCCGCCCGACCTCGAGGGCCCCTCCCCGCTGCGGCGGAGAGGGGCTCTCGTCGTCGTGGGACGTCGACCCCTGGCGCGGTCGGGTACGGCTCTGCCGGCTCGTCGTACGGCGCGCAGCGGGCCCGGAGACGTCGCAGAGGTGCGCGTCCGGGCCGCGGGGCCGTCCGGAGCGCGCTGGTGGCCGCAGTCGGCGCCCTGGCCGTTGCGGGCCGGAGCAGCGGGTGTGTGCCCGTTCTGGAGGCGGTGGCCGGCCCCTGACAGCCCCTGAGGGCCCCCGGGCAGTCGGGACCGCGTCTCGGTGCCTGCTGGCCGTCGTCCTCACGGCTGTCGGCGGCGCGGGCGACCGGGCTGCACCGGGGCACGTGCGGCGGACGCCGGTGGGGCCCGGGGTGGCCCCCGGTGCGCCTCGGGTGGTCCGTCCCGGCGCCGCGGTGGGCCGTCGGCGGCCGCAGAGCGGCCCTCAGGCCGGCTCACCCGCCCCACCGACGGAGGGGAGCCGTCGTGGGGCGCTGGGTGTCCTCGGCCCGGGGGAGGGGGCGGCGACCCCCTCGGCGGTGACGGTCGTCGGTGGCGTCCCCGGAACGCAGCAGGGCCCCGACGGTCTTGCGTCGGGGCCCTGCTGCGTGTGGTGCGGGTGCTCAGTCGCGCGGCTCCTGCGGCCGACCACCGTCGGAGGGTCGACCGGAGGCGGTCAGCTCGCGCTCGGCCTCCGCCGCCGCCAGGCCGTGCTCGTCCTGACGCTGTTCGAGCTCGACCTGCGCCGGCTCCTCGATCGGCTTGAAGAACCCGCGGATCGCGCGACGGGCGCCGCCGACCTGGTTCATCTTCTTGGGCACCGGAGCGCCGCCGTAGGCCAGTTCGCCGTGACCGTGCGCGTCGACCGGGCCGAGGGGCTGGTGCACCTCGATGAACTCACCGTGCGGCAGCCGCCGGATGACACCGGTCTCGATGCCGTGCTCGAGGATCTCCCGGTCGTGCTTCTGCAGGCCGAGGCAGATCCGGTAGGTGAACACGTAGGCGATCGGCGGCAGGATGACCAGCCCGATGCGGCCGGCCCAGGTCATCGCGTTGAGGCTGATGTCGAACTTCTCGGCGATGACGTCGTTCCCACCCGAGATCAGCAGGACCACGTAGAACGTGAGGGCCATCATCCCCAGCGACGTCCGCACGGGGACGTCACGCGGACGCTGCAGCAGGTGGTGCGAGGCCGTGTCGCGGGTCAGCTTCCGCTCGATCATGGGATACAGCGCCAGCAGCGTGAACACGATGCCGGGGAGCACCACCGTCGGCCAGAACAGCGCCGGGATCTGGTAGTTGCCGGGCAGGTTGATGTCCCACGCCGGGAACAGACGCGTCGAGCCGTCGAGGAACATGACGTACCAGTCGGGCTGCGACGCGGACGAGACCTGCGCCGGGTTGTACGGGCCCCACAACCAGATCGGGTTGATCTGCACCAGGCCACCGAGCGCCGCGCAGACGCCGAACACGATGAAGAACAGACCACCGGCCTTGCCGGCGAAGGCCGGGAAGAGCCGGTTGCCGACCACGTTGTGCTCGGTGCGCCCCGGACCGGGGAACTGGGTGTGCTTCTGCTTGACCAGGATCAGCAGGTGCACGGCGATCAGGGCGAGGATGATCGCCGGGACGATCAGCACGTGCACGATGTACATCCGGCCGACGATGAACTCGCCGACGTAGTCGCCGTTGAAGACCGCCCAGTGCACCCAGGTGCCGACCACGGGGATCGCCAGGATGATCGCCGAGACGATCCGCAGCCCGGTGCCGGAGAGCAGGTCGTCCGGCATCGAGTAGCCCGTGAAGCCCATGGCGAACGACAGGACCAGCAGGGCGACGCCGATCAGCCAGTTCGTCTCACGCGGACGCCGGAAGGCCCCGGTGAAGAAGATGCGCAGCAGGTGGACGACGATCGACGCCACGAACAGCAGCGCCGCCCAGTGGTGCACCTGCCGCATGAACAGGCCGCCGCGGACGTCGAACGAGAGGTACAGCGCCGACTCGTAGGCGGCCGACATCTCGGCGCCCCGCAGCGGGGCGTACGTGCCGTTGTAGACGACCTCCCGCATCGACGCGTCGAAGAAGAAGGTGAGGTACGTGCCGGAGATCAGCAGGACGACGAACGAGTAGAGCGCGATCTCGCCGAGCAGGAAGGACCAGTGGTCGGGGAAGACCTTGTTCAGGGTGCGACGCAGCGGGCCGGCGACGATCAGACGGTCGTCGACCTCCAGCGCCGCCTTGCCCAGTCGCGTGGTCGGGACACCCGGCGCTGTGGCGGTGCGAGCCATCAGATGCGCTCCCGGTTCCAGTAGGTGGGGCCGATAGCCTCAATGTAGTCACTACGCGCAACGAAGAAGCCCTCGTTGTCGACGGTGATCGGCAGCTGCGGCAGGGGGCGGGTGGCCGGGCCGAAGACCGGCTTGGCGCCCTGGGTCACGTCGAACTGCGACTGGTGACACGGGCACAGGATGCGGCTGGTCTCCTGCTCGTACAGCGAGACCGGGCAGCCGGCGTGGGTGCAGATCTTGGAGAAGGCCACGTAGTCGCCGTAGCCGAAGTCGGCCTGGCCGGTGCGCGGCCGGTCGACCGCCATCTGCTCCGGGCGCAGCCGGATCAGCATCGTGGCGACGTCGGCCTCCCGGTTGCCGCCGGGCACGGCCGGGAAGACCGTCTCCAGCGAGCCGGGCTGCTGGTCGCCGGGGCGGATCGGGCTGCCGTCGCCGCGGACCAGACGGACGCCCTCCGCCCAGCTCGTGGTGCCGAGCGGGTTGCCGGTGTTCGGGTTGCGGATCAGGCCGCCCAGCGGCATGAGCAGCATGAGCCCGACCCCGCTGCCCATGAAGACCAGCGAGCGGGTGATGAGCTTCCGGCGGGCCAGGCCGGTGTTGTGCAGGCCGCCGACGAGGGTGGCGCCGGTGGTGACCCGGTCGAAGTGCGAGCCGTCGTGCTTGTCCTGCACCGCGGTCTCGTGCGGCAGCAGCTTCTTGGTGAAGAGCACCATCCCGACGCCGACCAGGATCAGGGCCAGCCCGCCGAACGCTCCGATCAGCGGGGTGAAGAACGCGCTCCAGCCGCCCTCGGTGATCGTCCACTGCCAGTCGGGGAGGAACCAACCGGATCCGACGTAGACGACGAAGGCCGCGAACGCGGCCAGTCCGGCGAGGCCGAAGGTCAGGGCGACCTGGCGGACGGCCCGCCGCTCCGCCGGGGAACCCGGCTCGGGGCCCGGGTCGACGTGCAGCACCTGCACGTCGTCGTAGCGGGCACCCAGCAGGTCGAGCTCCTCGCGGGACATGCCCGCGAGCTGCTCGGGGGTGAACTCGTCGTCCGGACCGCCGTGCAGGGGGCCGGGGACCTCCGCGCCGCCGGTGGTGCCCGGGGCGGTCTCGCGCGTACTCACGCTGCCTCCTCGCCGACGCCCGTGGTCAGCGCTCGTGGTGCCGTGGGGGAGATGGTGCGCGCGGTCACGCCTTGCTGCCCATCCAGAAGATGCCGAACAGCAGCGCGGCCACACCGACGACCCAGATGACGACGCCCTCGGCCACCGGGCCGATGCGCCCGACCCCGAAGCCGCCCGGGTCGGCCTGCTCCTTGACCGTCTGGACGTAGTTGATGATGGCGCGCTTCTCGTCGGGGGTGAGCTGGTTGTCCCCGAAGACCGGCATGTTCTCCGGGCCGGTCAGCATCGCGGTGTAGATCTCGAGGTCGTTGGCGTCCTCGAGGCTCGGGGCCCGCTTGCCGGAGGAGAGGGCGCCGCCCTCGCCGACGAAGTTGTGGCAGGACGAGCAGTTGAGGCGGAACAGCTCCCCGCCCTCGGTGAGGTCGCCGTCGCGCAGGTCGCCGGAGGGCAGCGTGGGCCCGCCGCCGTTGGCCTGGACGTAGGCCATCAGCTGGTCGATCTCCTCGTCGGAGAAGACAGCCGGCTTGTCCGGGCCCTGGGCCTCCTGGCGGACCAGCGGCATGCGGCCGGTGTGCACCTGGAAGTAGACGGCGGCCTCGCCGACGCCGATCAGCGAGGGGCCGCGGGTGGGCACGCCCTGGAGGTTCTGGCCGTGGCAGGTGATGCAGCTGCGCTCGTAGAGCGCACGACCGGCGGCCTCGGCGGAGGACTCGGTGGTGTTGCTCTTGTCGGACGCCTGCGCGGGGGCGAGCGCCGAGTAGAGGGTGCCGGTGAGCACCAGGGCTGCCATCAGGCCGGCCACGTTGGCGACGCGGCGGCGCTGCTTGGAGCGGCGCCGCACACGGGCCGCGGCGGCGGGGGACCCGTCGGCGGGACGGCGGGACCAGCGGCGGAGGCCGCGGCGCGCTCCCTCGTCGGACGGGGCGTCGGACTGCGGGTTCGTGGTGGACACCGTTTCCCTAGCGGATCAGGTAGATCGTGGCGAAGAGCCCGACCCACACGACGTCGACGAAGTGCCAGTAGTAGGAGACCACGATGGCCGAGGTCGCCTGTGCCGGCGTGAAGCGGCCCATGGTGGACCGGATGAGCAGGAACACGAAGGCGACGAGGCCGCCGATGACGTGCAGCGCGTGGAAGCCGGTCGTCAGGTAGAAGACCGACCCGTAGGTCGAGCTGGAGATCGAGGTGCCGTGCTCGGTCACCAGCACCCGGTACTCGTTGGCCTGGCCCAGCACGAAGGCCAGGCCCATCACGAAGGTGATCGTGAACCAGCGCCGCAGGCCGTAGACGTTGCCGTTCTCCGCCGCGAACACGCCCAGCTGACAGGTGACCGAGGAGGCCACCAGGATGATCGTGAAGAAGAGCGCATAGGGCAGGTTCAGCTCGGTCGGCTCCGGGGGCCAGCCCTCGAGGGCCCGGGCGCGCGCCGTGAAGTACATGGCGAACAGGCCGGCGAAGAACATCAGCTCGCTGGAGAGCCAGATGATCGTGCCGACGCTCACCAGGTTCGGTCGGGTCAGGGAGTGCACCCGGGAGGTGTCGAAGGTGCCGCTCGCCACGGGAGCCGTTGTCACGGGGCCCATCATGGCATCGCTCCCGGCAAGGTCACGACCGCGGGTGGGATGGCGTGGCGACGCCGTGACCTCCTCGATACCCGGACCCCGTGCTGCCTGGTCAGCGGGTCCGCTGCCACTACGCTCGGCGCCGTGAGCAACGCCGCCCCGGCCACCGTCCTGGTCTACAGCTCCCGGCCCGACGTGCGGGCCGCCGTGCGCACCGCGGTGGGCCGCCGCCCGGCCGCCGACGTGGGGCCGCTGACCTGGGTCGAGTGCGCCACGGGCGAGGACGTCGTCGACACCGTGGACGCCGGTGGCGTGGACCTCTGCATCCTCGACGGCGAGTCCCAGCCCACCGGCGGCCTGGCGCTGGCCCGCCAGCTGACCGTGGAGGTCGCCGACCGCCCGGCGCTGTGCGTGCTCATCGCCCGGCAGCCCGACCGGTGGCTGGCGCACTGGTCGCAGGCCGACGCCACCCTGCCCCTCCCGGTGGACCCGCTGACCGCCCCCGCCGTCGTCGCCGGCCTGCTGCGCGATCGGGTGGGACGGCGCCCGGTCGCCCGGTGAGCGCCCGACGGACCTGGGCGGCCCTGCTCAACCGCCTGCTGGCGCGCGAGGACCTCTCCGCCGACGACACCAGCTGGGCCATGCGCGAGGTGATGACCGGCGAGGCCACCCCCGCGCAGATCGCCGCCTTCGCCGTCGCCCTGCGCGCCAAGGGCGTGGCGCCGCAGGAGCTGGGCGGGCTGGCCGCGGAGATGCTGGCGCAGGCGACGCCGGTCACGCTGCCGCTGGCCTCGGTCGACATCGTCGGCACCGGTGGCGACGGCGCGCACACGGTCAACATCTCCACGATGGCCGCGGTCGTCACGGCCGCGGCCGGGGTGCCGGTCGCCAAGCACGGCGGGCGGGCGGCGTCGTCGTCCTCCGGGGCCGCCGACGTGCTGGAGGCGCTGGGTGTGGTCATCGACCTGCCCGCGCCGGCCGTGGCGCGCTGCGTCGAGGAGGCCGGCATCGGGTTCTTCTTCGCGCCGGTGTTCCACCCGGGCATGCGGCACGCCGCCGTCCCGCGGCGGGAGATGGGCATCGCGACGGTCTTCAACTTCCTCGGGCCGCTGACCAACCCCGCCCGGCCGGCCGCGGCCGCCATCGGGGTCGCCGACCCGCGCATGGCGCCCGTGGTGGCCGAGGTGCTCGCCGCCCGCGCCGTGCGGGCGCTGGTCTTCCGGGGGGACGACGGCCTCGACGAGCTGACGACGGCGACGACGTCCTCGGTGTGGGTGGTGCGCGGCGGCGAGGTGGAGCCCGACCGGGTCGACCCCGCGGCGCTGGGCATCGCGCAGCCGCCGGCCGACGCGCTGCGGGGTGGCGACCCGGCGTTCAACGCCGACGTGTTCCGGCGGGTGCTGGCCGGCGAGCCGGGTCCGGTGCGCGACGCGGTGCTGCTCAACGCCGCCGCCGCGCTGGCCGCCTTCGCCGAGCGGCCTGCGCGGCTGCACGACGCGCTGGCCGCCGGGCTGGAGCGGGCGGCCGCCGCCGTGGACGACGGGCTGGCCGAGGTCCGGCTGGCGCGCTGGGTGGAGACCACCCGGGCGCTGCGCGGCTAGCCCCGCCGGCCCCGTCCCGAGGCTCGCGCCGAGCGGAGCGAGGCGTGAGGAGGACGGGGTCCTTCTTCTAGTCCGCGGACTCCAGGCCGATCGAGAAGGCCGCCTCGAGGTCGTGCCGGGAGTAGGCACGGAACGCGATGTGGGTCTCGGTCTCCAGCACGCCGGGCACCTTGTTGATGCGCCCGGCGATCACCTCGGCCACCTGGTCGAACTCGCGGACCCGGACGACCGCGATGAGGTCCACCTCGCCGGCGGTCGAGTAGACCTCGCTGACCCCCTCGAGGTCGGCGACGGCCTCGGCCACCTCGGGGATCGCGTCGGTGGCCGCGTCGATCATGACGATGGCGGTGATCACGCCGGGGATGCTAGCCGGGCGGTCGGGGCGCCGGAGGTCCCGGGAGAGACCCGCTCGGGCCGGGCCCGGGTGCCCAGCGAGCGGCTGTCGGCGAACGGGTCGCGCCCGGCACGGCCGGCCTCCACCCGGTCGAGGAAGCCGGTGTAGCTCCCCGTGCCCGGGACGGGGCAGGCCAGCGTGCCGTCGACCTGTACCAGCCGGGTGCCGGGCTTCTCCATCCAGCGCAGCACCAGCTCGGTCTCGTCGACCGAGGCGGCCAGCTCGCCGTCGGGGCCCAGGGGCGTCTCCGCCGTCGCCAGCAGGCCCTCGAGGGTCGCTCGCACCGAGCTGCCGCGGGCGGCGCAGCCGGCAGCCACCAGCCGGCCCCGGCGGACGACGGACAGCTGCCAGCCGCCCTCGCCGTCCGGGCGGGCCAGCACCAGCTCGGGCACCGCGGCCAGGGACTCCAGCCGCTGCCGCCGCCGGACCGCGCGCACGAGGGTGGCGACGCGGTCGCGCAGGACGGCGGCGTCCTCGTAGCGCTCCTCGGCGGACAGCCGTTCCACCCGCGCCAGCAGCGGCTGGAGCAGGGCGTGCGGGTCGGCGGCCACCGCGGTGCGGAGGACCGCGGCGACCGCCCCGTACTCCTCGACCGACTGGGCGCCGGTGCACGGTGCGCCGCAGCGGCCCATGCCGGCCAGCGCGCAGGCGGTGCCGAGCACCCGCACCGAGAGCCGGCCGCTGCACTGGCGCAGCGGCAGCGACTCGTGGACGGCGGCCACCGCGGCGTCGGCCGCGCGCCGGTCGGGGAAGGGGCCGAGGAAGACCCCGGCGCCCGGGCGCACGCGGCGGACCACCGACAGCCGCGGGAAGGGTTCCTCGGTCAGCCGCACCCACAGCGCCCGCTCGGGGAACCGCGAGCGCCGGTTGTAGCGCGGCTTGTGCTCGGCGATCAGCCGCAGCTCGCGGACGGCGGCCTCGAGGTCGTGCGCGCACGGGATGGCGTCGACCCGCTGGGCCAGCGCCACCATCTCGGTCATCCGGCTGCGCTGCTCGCCGGCGGTGAAGTAGCTGCGCACCCGGCTGCGCAGGTCGGTCGACGTCCCGACGTAGAGCGGCTCGTCGCGGGGACCGCGGAACAGGTAGACGCCCGGACCGTGCGGCACGTCGTCGGCCAGGTGACGCTTGCGCAGCCGCTCCGGGTCGACCTGCCGGGTGAGGCCGGTCAGCTCCTCCAGGCTGGTGATGCCCAGCGGGCCCAGCCGCTCGAACAGCCCGTGCAGGACGTCGACGGTCGCGCGGGCGTCGGCCAGCGCCCGGTGGCAGGGCTCGGTGCTGGTGCGGAAGTAGGGCGCGAGGGTGGCCAGCTTGCAGTTGGGGACCTCGTCGCGGCTGAGCAGCCGGCGGGCGAGGACGGCGGTGTCGACCGAGGCCGCGGGCGGCCACGGGATGCCGTTCTCGGCGCACGCTGCCCGGAGGAAGCCGAGGTCGAAGGGCGCGTTGTGGGCGACCAGCACCGCGCCGCGGGAGAACTCCAGGAAGTGCGGCAGGACGGCGCCGATGCGCGGGGCCGCGGCGACCATCGTCGAGGTGATCCCGGTGAGCACGCTGATGTAGGGCGGGATCTCGCAGCCGGGGTCGACGAGGGTCTGGAACTCGCCGAGCACCTCCCCGCCCCGCACCTTGACCGCTCCGATCTCGGTGATCGCGCTGTCCTTGGGCGAGCCGCCGGTGGTCTCCAGGTCGACCACGACGAACGTGACCTCCGCCAGCGGGGTGCCGAGCTCGTCGATCGTGGCCTGCTCGTACCGGGGCAGCGCGGCGGCGGCGCGGGCCGCCGTCCCGGCGAGGCGGGCGGGGGAGAGCGGCACCGGCCGGGCGGGGGAAGGGCGCACGGGGCGGACGGTAGGTCGGGGCGCTGACAGTCCCGGGGACGCGCGCCGGGCAACGGGCGGGCGGGGGAGACATCGCCCGTCCGGGGGGAGCGGTGCGCCACTCCCTGGCGCGCCCGCGCGGCCCCCGCCACCATCTGGTTCTCGGACCGCTGCGGTCCCGACTCGCAGAGGTGGTCCGTGCACCCGCTCTCCCGGTGGCTCCCCAGCCGCCGCGCCGTGGCGTCCCTGTCCGGAGGCGTCGTCGCGCTCGCCGTCGTGCTGCTGCCGGTCGCGCCCGCAGGAGCCGACCCGACGGGCCCGGCCGTCGCGACCGCCAGCCTCCTGGACAGCCCTGAGCTGGACGAGCTGCAGCGACGCGCTGCCGACGTGCAGGCCGACCTCCAGGAGCGGCAGTCCCGGATCGTCGCGGCCCGGGCGGCCCTGGCCGCTGCCGAGGCGGCCGCGACGCAGGCGGAGGCCGACATCGCCACGGCGGACGCCGAACTCGCCCGGGCCCGGGCCGAGGTGGCCCGGCACGCCTCGGCGGTGTACCGGGACGCGGGCGAGGTCACGCCGCTGTCGGTGCTGCTGTCCGGCGGTGGTCCCGAGGACGTCGCCGCAGCGGGGGGCCTGCTCGACGCGGCCGAGCGGCACGCGGCCGCGGTGGTCGCCGCGGCCGAGAGTCGGCGGCAGGAGGCGGCGGCGCGGCGGACGGAGGCGGAGCGGACGCGGGAGACCGCCCGTGCGCGGGCGGCGGAGCTCACGACCGAGACCGCCGAGCTGGAGGCGGCCGCGGCCGCGGCGAGCCGGGACCTGGAGGCCGCCGTCGCCGCAGTCGACCAGCAGCTGGGCCGGCAGCGGGAGGAGCAGCGCGCAGCCGGGCGGCAGGCGGCGGCCGACTGGCACGGGTACCTCGGCGAGCTGGCCGCGGCCGGCGTCCCCCTGCCGCCGGCCGCGGCGCTGCGTGACCCGGCGGCCGGCCTGCCCGACGGGCTGGTGCCGCTGCCGGCGTCCGGCGGTGGCGTGCAGGCCGGGGCGGCCGAGGTGGCCGGCGCGGCGGGTCCCCTGGTCGTCCCCTCCGCCGAGGCGGTCGCCGCGGTCAGCGCCGCGGTGGACGCCCTGGGCCTGCCCTACGCCGCCGGGGCGGCGGGGCCGGACGCGTGGTCCTGCGGATCGCTGGTGCACGCCGTCTACGCCTCGGTGGGGATCGACCTCCCGGACGACCAGGCGGCACTCCAGGCCGTGACCACGCCGGTCGATCCGGCCGACGTCCTCCCCGGGGACCTGGTGTTCCTCGGCGCCGGGCGGTCCGGTCCGGGCAATGTCGGCATCGCCCTCGACGGGCGGACGGTGCTGGCGGCCGACGCCCGCGCCGGTGCCGTGGTGGTCGGCCGTCCAGCCGCGGACCGGGTGCTGGGTGCCGGGCGGCCCAGCCTGGGGCTGCGCGCGGCCGTCCCCGCGACCGGACCGTCCGGCGGGGCGCTGCCGGTCGAGTGCGGCGACGTCCGGTACCCGCCCGAGACGTCCGGGGGCATGGCGTGGGGCGGCTTCCCCAACGGGCTGATCCCGCCCAGCGCGATGTGCCCGCTCGGGGTCGCCGGCCACCTGCTGCGCTGCGACGCGGCGGCGGCCTACCAGGAGGTGAGCAACGCCTTCGCCGGCGCCTTCGGGACGCCGCTGTGCCTCACCGACTCCTACCGGAGCTACGCCGGCCAGGTGCAGCTGTACAGCGAGAAACCGGACCTGGCCGCGGTGCCCGGCACCAGCAACCACGGTTGGGGCCTGGCCGTCGACCTCTGCGGCGGCATCGAGCGGTTCGGGACGCCGCAGTACGACTGGATGCAGGCCAACGCCGGCCGCTTCGGCTTCGTCCACCCGGGCTGGGCCGACCCCGGCAACGGCCGCGAGGAACCGTGGCACTGGGAGTACACCGGCGCCTGAGCCGGGAACTGTCGGTGCCCGCTCCTAGCGTCCTGCCCGGATCGACCGGGGCCACCGACGGCTCCCCGCGACGAGGGTCGGCGAGCAGAGGAGTGGACCGTGTACATCGACTGCGACACCTGCACCGCCCGCGGTACCGGCTGCGGGGACTGCGTCGTCACCGTGCTGCTGGGGGCGCCACCGGGCTGGCAGGGCGCCGACCCGACGGTCGTGCCGATGGCCGAGCGGCGGGGGGACCGGCTGTCCGCCGAGGACGTCGTCGTGCTGCCGCCGGGGGTGGTCGTGGAGTTCGACGAGGTCGAGCGGCGCGCCGTCCAGGTGCTGGCCGACGCCGGTCTGGTGCCGCCGCTGCGCCACCAGCACTCGGCCTGCCCGGTCCCGGCGCGACGGACCGCACCGCAGCGGCGGGGTGGCGGTCAGGGGTCGCAGCGGCGCACCGGGTGAGCGGGGTGCTCCGGCGTCCACGAGCCGGGCGCGACGGACGGCGCGTCGCCGGCCTGGAGGAGCACCGATCCCACAAACCCCGGCACCCCCGTTCGTCACTTCTTCAACAACCCCCGTACGGTGGGCCGGTCCGGCCGGGTGGTCGTCGCCCGCAGAGGGTGACCTCGGCCGGTCACCGCCGAATCGCCCGACGCGCCACAGCGGCGCCGAGGGGGAACCGGGGACCCACCGCAGCACTGGGGTGAGTTCTCGCGCGCGCCGGTCCGCCGGGGCGCGGAGATAGGGCGCCTTCTTCCCAGCCCGAACCCGTCAGCTAACCCGGTAGGCGGTCGCTGAGGAAGAACGGAGAGCCGCCGCCCGTGGCGACCCCCCGCCCTGCCCTGGGGCATGCCGTCGACCAGTTCCACCCCGACCTCCCGGTCGCGTTCCGCCCCACCCGGTCGCGCGGCATCGCCCGCGGGCTGGTCCTGGGAGCCGCCGCCACCCTCGCCCTGACGCTGTTCCCGGGCACCGCCGTCGCGGAACCGGAGGACGCCACGAGCGCTGCCCAGGCCGCGCAGCTGGTCACCCGGTCCGCGCACGAGCTCGAGGTCGTCACCGAGCAGGTCAACGAGGCCCGCGAGACGCTGGCGCAGCAGCAGGCCGCCGTCCGCAACGCCGACCAGGCGGTCGCCGAGGCCCGGGCGCAGCTCGACGCGCTCGACGGCCGGATCCGCCAGGTCGCCCGCGCCGCCTTCACCTCCGGCGACGGCATGCCCGAGCTGGACCTGCTGATGACCAGCGGGTCGGCCGAGGAGTTCGTCTCGCAGCTGGCCACCCTCGACGCCATCGCAGGCCACACCGACGACGTGCTCGGCGAGGTCACCGCGTCCGCCGCCCAGGCCGAGCGGGCCCACGCCGACGCCGACGCCGCGCAGACCGCCGCCCAGCGCATGCTCGACGACGTCACCGCCCGCCAGGCCCGGCTCGAGGCGGACATCGCCGACTACCAGGTGCAGTACGACGCGCTATCGGCGCCGCAGCAGCAGGAGGTCGTGGCCGCGTACGCCGGCCAGCCGGTCGCCGCCGCGCCGGCCGCCGCGGCCACCGGCGCCGCGCAGGCCGCCGTCGACACCGCCCTGGCGCAGGTCGGGGACCCGTACGTGTGGGGCGCCGGCGGGCCGAACGCCTTCGACTGCTCGGGGCTGACCCAGTACGCGTACGCCGCGGCCGGCATCACCCTGCCGCACTCGTCGCGCATGCAGGCGACGATGGGCTCCGCGGTGTCCCGGTCCGAGCTGCAGCCGGGCGACCTGATCTTCTACTCCAGCCCCGTCAGCCACGTGGCGATGTACATCGGCAACGGCCAGATGGTGCACGCCTCGACGTCGGGACAGCCGGTGAAGGTCGTGAGCGTCGACTCGATGGGCGGCATCACCGCGGTGCGCCGCATCGCTTGATCACGGTCGTCCTACCGGACGACACCGCGGCCAGGAGCCGTCCCCGGTCGCCGCCGAGCCGCTGCCGTGTCCCGGTCGGGAGGTCCTCCGGACCCCCGCGATCGGGACACCCCGCGGCCAGGAGCCGTCCCCGGTCGCCGCTCGACCCGACCTAGGATCGGCCGGGTGGGCGAGGCGGACGGGGCGAGCTCCCGCCGGGCCGCGCTCCTGGTCGCGGGCGTCCTCGGCACCGCGCTCGTCGTCGTTCTCGTAACGGTCCCGCCGTGGACGCTGCTGCCCGAGCCGCCCGGCGGGCGTACGCCGGTCGACCCGGCGGCGGTCCTGCCGCCGGACCTCCTCACCCGGGCCGAGACCTTCGCCGGGGCGCTGCGGCCGGCCTCGCTGACCTCGTTGCTGCTCGGCCTGGCCGTCTCCGCCGTCCTGGGGCTGACCCCGCTGGGGGCGCGGCTGGTGCGGGCCGTGGCGCGGCCGGTCGGCGGCGGGCGGGCCGCCCAGGTCCTGCTGGGCACGGCGGCCGTGGTGGTCCTCGGCCGGCTGGTCACGCTGCCGGTGTCGGCGTACGCCGAGGTGGTCCGCCACCGGTACGGCATCTCGGTCCGCAGCTGGGGGCTGTGGCTCCGCGACCTCGCGGTCTCGACCGCCATCAGCGCCGTCCTCACCGCCCTCGCGCTGGCGGCCTTCCTGTGGCTGGTCCGGCGGGCGCCGCGCACCTGGTGGGCGTGGGCCGCGGCGGTGGCGGCCGGGTTCGTCGTCGTCGGGTCGTTCCTCTACCCGCTGGTCATCGAGCCGGCGTTCAACCGCTTCGAGCCGCTGCCCCCCGGTGAGCTGCGCACCGATCTGCTCGACCTGGCGGAGGAGAACGGCACCCCGGTGCAGGACGTGCTCGTCTCCGACGCATCCCGGCGGACCACGGCGCTCAACGCCTACGTCTCCGGCTTCGGGTCGACCCGCCGCATCGTCCTCTACGACACGACCCTCGAGCAGCTGTCCGACGAGGAGGTCGAGTCGATCGTGGCGCACGAGCTCGGCCACGTCGTCCACGGCGACGTGCTCACCGGCACCCTGGTCGGGGCGCTGGGGACAGCGGCCGCGGTGGCGCTGTCGGGCTGGCTGCTGTCCTGGACGCCGTTGCTGCGCCGCGCGGGTGCGCAGTCGGTCGCCGACCCGGCCGTCGTCCCCCTGGTGCTGCTCCTGATGACGGTGGGCGGGCTGGTGAGCACGCCGGTGCAGAACCTGGTGTCGCGGCAGGTGGAGGCGCGCGCCGACCTGCGTTCGCTCGACCTCACCGGCAACGCCGGGGCGTTCATCGCGATGCAGCGTGCGCTGGCCGCCACCAACCTCAGCGACCCGGACCCGCCCGCGGCCTGGCAGTGGTTCTTCGGTTCGCACCCGACCGGCGCGCAGCGGATCGCCTTCGCGGAGGACTGGCAGCGGCTGGAGGACGCCGGGTGAGGACGCTCGTCGTCACCAACGACTTCCCGCCGCGCCAGGGCGGCATCCAGACCTTCGTCGCCGCACTGCTCGCCCGCCGCCCGCCGGAGTCGCTGGTCGTGCTCGCCTCCCGGTCGCCCGGCTGGCGGGCCCACGACGCCGCGTTGCCCTACGAGGTGGTCCGCCACCCGACCGGCATGCTGCTGCCCACACCCGGGGTGGCCCGCGCGGCGGCCGGGCTGGCCCGCCGGCACGGCTGCGACACCGCCTTCTTCGGCGCCGCGGCCCCGCTGGGGCTGCTCGCCCCGGCGCTGCGGGACGCCGGGGTGCGGCACCTGGTCGGCGCCACGCACGGCCACGAGACCGGCTGGGTGGCGCTGCCCGGCGCGCGGCAGCTGATGCGGCGCATCGCCGCCGGGCTCGACGTGCTGACCTACATCAGCGACTACACGCGCGACCGGCTGGCACCGGCGCTGGGCGGGGTCACCCGGATGGCCCAGCTCTCCCCGGGGGTGGACGTCGACCGGTTCACCCCGGACGCCGACGGGGCGGCGGTGCGGGCGCGGCACGGGCTGGGCGGCGCGCCGGTGGTCGCCTGCGTCTCGCGGCTGGTGCCGCGCAAGGGCCAGGACGTGCTGGTCGCGGCGTGGCCCCGGGTGCTCGCCCGGCACCCCGGCGCGCGGCTGCTGCTCGTCGGCGGCGGCCCGCTGGAGGACCGCCTGCGCCGGGAGGTCACCGCGCGCGGGCTGGAGCGCTCCGTCGTCCTGACCGGGCCGGTGCCACCGGAGCGGCTGCCCGAGCACTACGCGGCAGGCGACGCGTTCGCGATGCCCTGCCGCACCCGCCGCGGCGGTCTGGACGTCGAGGGCCTGGGCATGGTCTACCTGGAGGCAGCCGCCTGCGGCCGGCCCGTGGTGGCCGGCACCTCCGGCGGCGCGCCGGAGACGGTGCAGGAGGGCGTCACCGGGCACGTGGTGGGCGACCCGCGCTCG
Source organism: Geodermatophilus sp. (assembly GCA_035639575.1). Classification (GTDB taxonomy): domain Bacteria; phylum Actinomycetota; class Actinomycetes; order Mycobacteriales; family Geodermatophilaceae; genus Geodermatophilus. The sequence continues at coordinate 17,134 of DASQXT010000231.1, read as the reverse complement.
CCGGAGGCCGTGGCCGCCGTCCTCACCGGTCTGCTCGACGACCCGCAGCGCGCCCGCCGGATGGGTGCGGCCGGCCGGGCGTGGGTCGAGCAGCGGTGGTCGTGGACGACGACCGCCGACACCTTCACCGCCCTGCTCGACCCCGACGGCTGACGGTCCTGCCGCAGGGGGCCGCCCTAGGCGTGCGAGGGGCGGGGCGCGGCGTCCTTCCGGTAGAGCCCCTCGACCTCGTCGTCAAACTCCCTGAGCACCACGGAGCGCTTGAGCTTCAGGCTCGGCGTGAGCATCCCGTTGTCCTCGGTGAAGTCGGTGCCGAGCACGCGGAACTTCTTGATCGCCTCGGCGTGGGACACCGCCTTGTTGGCGTCCTCGACCGCTGCGGCGAGCTCGGCGAGCAGGTCGGGGTCCTCGGTGAGCCGGGCGGCGGTGAGGCCGGGGTCCTTGCCCTTGGCGGCCAGCCACTGCGGCAGCGCCTCCTCGTCGAGGGTGACGAGCGCGGCGATGAACGGCCGCTGGTCGCCGACGACGATGCACTGGCTGACCAGTCGGTGGGCGCGCAGCCGGTCCTCGAGGACGGCGGGGGCGACGTTCTTGCCGCCCGCGGTCACCAGGATCTCCTTCTTGCGCCCGGTGATCCGCACGAAGCCGTCGGCGTCGATCTCGCCGAGGTCACCGGTGCGGAACCAGCCGTCGGCGTCGATGGCCTCCTCGGTGGCCTTCGCGTTCGCCCAGTAGCCGCGCATGACGATGCCGCCGCGGACGAGGAGCTCGCCGTCGTCGGCGACGGCGAACGCGACGCCGGGCAGCGGCCGGCCGACGGTGCCGATGCGCAGCGCGCCGTCGTGGTTGACCGAGGCGGCGGCGGTGGTCTCGGTCAGGCCGTAGCCCTCGAAGACGGGAACGCCGATGCCGCGGAAGAAGTGGCCCAGCCGCTCGCCCAGCGGGGCGCCGCCGGAGATGGCGCCCAGGCAGCGGCCGCCGAGCGCCGCGCGCAGCTTGCCGTAGACGAGCCGGTCGAACAGCGCGTGCTGGGCGCGCAGCGCGAGGCCCGGGCCGCCGGTGTCCTGCGCGCGGGACCAGTCGACGGCCACCCGCGCGGCCCGGTCGAAGACCCTGCCCTTGCCGTCGCCCTCCGCCTTGGCCTTGGCGGAGTTGTAGACCTTCTCGAACACCCGGGGGACGGCGAGCACGAAGGTCGGCCTGAACTCGCCGAGGTCCTCGACCAGGTGCTTCACGTCCGGCGTGTGGCCGATGACGGTGCGGTTCTTGATCGCGCCGATCTCCAGCACGCGGGCGAGCACGTGGGCCAGCGGGATGAACAGCAGCAGCGAGCTCTCCGCGTTGATGTACCGGTCGAGCAGCGTGATGCCGTTGCCGATCTCGAAGAGGAAGTTGCGGTGCGTCAGCTCGCAGCCCTTGGGCCGGCCGGTGGTGCCGCTGGTGTAGATCAGTGTGGCCAGGCTGTCGGCGCTCAGCGTCGCCCGGCGGGCGTCGAGCTCGCTGTCGGGCACGTCCTGGCCGGCGACGGTGAGCGTGCCGATCGCGTCGTCGTCGATGACGTACACGGCCCTGAGGTCGGGTGCCTGGTCGCGGACCGACTCGACGGCCGACGCGTGCTCGTCGCGCTCCACGACGGCCACGGTGGCGCCGGAGTCGGACAGGATCCAGGCGACCTGGTCGGCGCTGGAGGTCTCGTAGACCGGGACGACGACGCCGCCGGCGGTCCAGATCGCGTAGTCGAGGACCGTCCACTCGTAGCGCGTCCTGGCCTGGAGGGCGACCCGGTCCCCGGCAGCGACGCCCGCGGCGACCAGGCCCTTGGCGACGCCGCGGACCTCCTCGCCGAACTGCCGCCACGTCACGTCGACCCACCGGCCGTCGACCCGGCGCCGCAGGCCGACCTCGTCGCCGTGCCGGGTGACGTTGTCCACCAGCATGTCGGTCAGGGCCTCGTCCGGGCCGACCTCGGTGGTCGCGGGGACGCTGAACTCGCGCACGCCTCGTCCTCTCCTGCCCGCCCGGCCGAGCACCGTCGCCCGGGACCCAGGGCGCGGGCCGTCACGGGCGAATCTAGTCCGTGCTCCCTACCCGCGAGTAGGGAGAGTTGCCGTCGCACCCCGCCCGGGTGGGACCGAGCGGTTAGCCTGCTCCGCATGGCCGACCAGTCCACCCAGTCGATCACGGTCGCGGCCCCGCCGGCCGACGTCATGGCCGTCATCGCCGACTTCCCGTCGTACCCGGAGTGGGTCGCCGCGGCCAAGCAGGTCGACGTCCTGGAGGCCGGAGCGGACGGCCGGGCCCGTCGCGTGCACTTCGTCCTCGACGCCGGCGCGGTGAAGGACGACTACGTCCTGGAGTACACCTGGGACGACGACCGACGGGTGTCCTGGCACCTGGTGCAGGGCCAGATGCAGAAGCGGCAGGAGGGCTCGTACACCCTCATCGAGACCGCGCCGGGCACCACCGACGTCACCTACGCGATCGCGATCGACCTGTCCATCCCGATGCTGGGGATGATCAAGCGCAAGGCCGAGAAGGTCATCCTCGACACGGCTCTCAAGGAGCTGAAGAAGCGCGTGGAGAGCTAACGGCCGGTGCGCACGCTCCTCCTCACCGGCCCCGGTGGGGCCGGTACCTCGACGCTCGCGGCGGCCACCGCCGTCCGCGCCGCCGCCGACGGCACCCGCACCCTGCTGCTCACCCGGCCCGGCCCGCGGCCGGCCGGGCTCGACGACGTCCGCGGGCTGACCGTCGCGGCGGTGTCGCCGCTGGCAGCGGCCGAGTCGCTGTGGACGTCGGCCGGGGACGCGCTGGACGCCGTCCCGGGCCTGACCCCGCCCCCACCCACGTCGGTGGTGCCCCTGCCGGGGGCCGCGGAGCTGGCCCTGCTCGCCCGCCTGGCCCGCGCCGCCGCCGACGACGAGGCCGACACGGTGGTCGTCGACGCCGGCCCGCTGGAGGCGGGCACCGCGCTGGTCGGGCTGCCCGGTGCGCTGCGCTGGTGGCTGGACCAGGCGCTGCCCACCCGGCTGCGCATGCTCGGCGCCGTCCGGACCGCCGCCGTGCGCTCGGGGGCCGCGCCCCGGGGGCCGGTCGACGCCGTCCTCGACGCGGTACCGCCCCTGGAGGCGGCGCTGGGCCGGCTGGCCCTGGACGACCCGGCATCCACCGAGGTGCGGCTGGTCGCCGTGCCCCGCGCCGGTGCCGTCCCGGCGCTGCGCCGGGCGGTGACCGCGCTGGCCCTGCACGGCCAGCAGCCGGCCGCCGTCCTCGCCCGGGTGCTGCCCGACGGCGGGCCGGCCGAGTGGTGGGCGCGGCGCGCCGCCGAGCAGGACGCCGCGCTGGCCGCCCTCGCCGAGCTCGCCCCGCTGCGGCGGGTGGCGGAGTCCCCGCAGGAGCCGGCGGACGTCGCGGCGCTGGCCGGCCTGCTGCCCCCGGCGGACGACGCCGCGCCGGCCGCCGCCCTGACGTCGTCCCTCGCCCGCGACGACGGCGTCCGCCGCCTGGTGCTGCCGCTGCCGTGGGCCGAGCGCGCCGGCCTGGACCTGACCCGCTGGCAGGACGACCTGGTCGTGACCGTGGCGGGGGCGCGCCGCTCGGTCCGGCTGGACTCGCTGCTGCGCCGGTGCGTGGTCACCGGCGGCACCCTCGCCGACGCCGGCACCGCCCGCGCGCGACTCGAGGTCACCTTCACACCCGATCCGCAGCTGTGGCCGGCCGACCTGCTGGCCGCCGAGGGGAGCACGCCGTGAACGACGCACCCGACTGGGCCGAGCAGGCCCGCCGGCTGGTGACCGGGCTGGGCCAGACCCTGGGGGCCGCCCTCCGCGAGGGGGACGGCGGCGACGCGCACCCCTCCGACTGCCGCTGGTGCCCGGTGTGCCAGGTCGCCGCCGTGGTGCGCGGCGAGCGCCCCGAGGTGACCGACGCGCTGGCCGACGTGCTCACCGCCGCGGCGGCGGCCCTGCGCACCGTCTCCGAGCGGGCGTCCGCCCCCGCGCCGGAGGCCGAGGCGGAGGAGCCCGCGCCGCCCGCCCCGCCGGTCCAGCACATCGAGATCGTCTGAGTGGCCGTGCAGCCCCCCGCCGGGCACCCCCCCACCCAGCCCGCCGGGGCCGACTCCGCCGACCTGCCCGCCCTGGGCATCGACATCGGCGGCACCAAGGTGGCCGGTGGCGTCGTCGCCCCGGACGGCACGGTGCTGGCGACCGCGCGGCGGGCGACCCCCGGCGCGTCGGTGCAGGAGACCGAGGACGCCATCGCCGCCGTGGTCGAGGTGCTCGCCCGCGGGCACGACGGGCCCCTGGTCGGCGTCGGGGTGGGGGCCGCGGGCTGGTTCGACCGCACCGGCGACACCGTGCTGTTCAGCCCGCACCTGGCCTGGCGGCACTCGACGCTGCGCAAGGACCTCGCCGCCCGACTGCAGCGTCCGATGTGGGTGGGCAACGACGCCGACGCCGCGGCCTGGGCCGAGTACCGCTACGGCGCCGCCCGGGGGGCGGACCTCGCGCTGATGATCACCCTGGGCACGGGCATCGGCGGCGGCATCGTCATGGACGGCCGGCTGCGGCGCGGCTCGCACGGCGTCGCGGGGGAGTGGGGCCACATGCGGGTCGTCCCCGACGGCCGGCTGTGCGCCTGCGGCAACCGCGGCTGCTGGGAGCAGTACGCCAGCGGCACCGCGCTGGGCCAGACCGCGCGCGAGGTGGCCCGCAGCTCACCGGCCGCGGCGGCGCTGCTGCTCGAGCGGGTGGACGGCGACCCCGACAGGCTGACCGGGGAGCACGTCGCCACCGCCGCCGCCGACGGCGACCCGCTCGCCCGTGAACTGCTGGCCGAGGTCGGGTCCTGGCTGGGTCAGGGGATCGCCGACCTCTCCGCCGTCCTCGACCCCGAGGTCGTCGTCATCGGCGGCGGGGTCAGCGTGCTCGGTGAGATGGTGCTCGGCCCGGCACGCGAGCGGCTGGAGCGGGCGCTGCCCGGCCGCGGGTTCCGCCCCGGCCCGCGGGTGGTCGCCGCCCGGCTCGGCGCGGAGGCGGGGATGGTGGGCGCAGCGGACCTCGTCCGTCGCGCCGTCACCGACGGGCAGGCCTAGACGACCGCGCCGTCGTCGCCGTCGTCGGTGCTCCGCTCGCGCATCCGCGACAGCAGCACCCCGACCCCACCGGCGACGGCGGCCACGCCGAGCACCAGGCCGAGGTCGGCGGACAGGCCGATCACCCGCGGGGCCACGACGAGGACGGCGCCGGCCGCGATCAGCAGCACCGCGTACAGCGAGGCGGGGGCGGGAGCGGGCACCGGTGGGGGCGGCGGCGGCTCGTAGTGCTCCTCCGGCCGGTCGAGCACCGACGGTTCGGCCGGGGCCGGCGGCGGGGCGTCGGAGGGGTCCTCGTCGACGACGGTGCGGCCGTGCTCGGCCTCGAAGGCGGCGACGATGCGCGCCCACTCGGCGTCCTCGTCGACGTCCCTCCGGGCGGGCTGCCGGGTCCGGGTGCGCTCGGCCACGTGGTCGTCGGCGTGCTCGTCGACGAGGGCGCGGGCCTCGCGGCTGCGGGACCGGTCGACGAAGAGCCGGTCGCTGGGCGGGCTGGGCAGCGAGACGGTGCGGGTGTAGGGCTCGACGTCGGCCGAGGGCTCCAGGTAGGCGGCCACCCCGGCCTCACGGAGCACGTCGAGCAGGTGCTCGCCGACCCGCGGGTCGACGTCGCGCAGCGGGGTCCACAGGGCGGCGTCCAGACCGTTGTCCCGGCGGCCGCGCCCCCGGGCGCTCACGCGCGTCCCCGGCCGAGGAGGGCGGACGCGGGGACGGCGGTCATCGGGGCGGGCTGGGACACGGTTCCTCCTCGTCAGCCGGCGGACGAGCCGGTGGGAACGGGGGCTGTGGGGCTGGCATTGTCCTTCCGCCTCCGGGATCAATAGTCTGGCAGCCCCCGAGGGAGGCGTGTTGTTCTACTGGTTCCTCAAGTACGTGGCGATCGGCCCGGTCGTGAAGCTGGTGTTCCGGCCACAGGTGGAGGGGGTCGACAACGTCCCCCGCAGCGGGGCGGCGATCCTCGCGAGCAACCACCTGTCGGCGGCCGACTGGATCTTCATGCCGCTGTCGCTGCGCCGACGGGTCACCTTCCTCGCCAAGAACGAGTACTTCACCGGCAGTGGCGTGAAGGGCTTCCTGCAGCGGGCCTTCTTCACCGGTGCCGGCCAGGTGCCGATCGACCGGACCAGCGCATCGGCCGCGGAGAACGCGATCCAGACCGGGCTGCGGATCCTGCGGCAGGGCAAGCTGCTGGGCATCTACCCCGAGGGCACCCGCTCGCCCGACGGCCGGCTCTTCCGCGGCAAGACCGGCGTGGCCCGGATGACGCTGGAGACCGGGGTGCCGGTGGTGCCGGTCGCGATGGTCTACGGCGAGCGCCGGCTGCCGCTGGTGGGCCGGAAGATCCCGAAGGTGCGCGTGCGGTTCGGGGCACCCCTGGACTTCTCCCGCTACGAGGGCCTGGCCGGCGACCGCTTCGTCGAGCGCTCGGTCACCGACGAGATCATGTACGAGATCATGACGCTGTCGGACCAGGAGTACGTCGACGTCTACGGCGCGCGGGTGAAGAAGTCGATGGACGCCACCGGGGCGAGCGCGTCCGAGGTCGTCAGCCGGCTGCAGCCGCCTGCCGACGAGGCCGCCGACCGGGCGCCGGAGTCCCTGGCCGGCTGAGGGAGGACCACCCTTCCCCCCACGCCCCGTCGAAGGACCCCGTCCTCCCCACCACTCGCAGGCTCGCGGCGGGACCCGGGACGGGGCCAGCGGGCCCCTGGAGGGTGGCCGTTCCAGCACGGCGCCGGCACATACCGTGGGGGCGTGCGGCGCTTCTTCTACGACACCGAGTTCATCGAGGACGGCACCACCATCGACCTCGTCTCCATCGGCGTCGTGGACGAGACGGGCCGGGAGTTCTACGCGGTCAGCACCGAGTTCGACGAGCGCCGGGCGATCCCCTGGGTGCGGCGCAACGTGCTCGACCAGCTGCCGCCGCCGTCGGACCGGGCGTGGCGCAGCCGCCAGCGCATCCGCGACGACCTGCTGGCCTTCCTGACCGGCCCGGGCGAGGAGATCGAGCTGTGGGCCTGGTTCGCCGCCTACGACCACGTCGCGCTGTGCCAGCTGTGGGGGGCGATGCCGGCGCTGCCGCGGCCGATCCCGCGGTTCACCCGCGAGCTGCGCCAGCGCTGGGACGACCTGGGGCAGCCGCCGCTCCCACCCCGGCCCAGCGGCACCCACGACGCCCTGGTCGACGCCCGCTACAACCTCGCCCGCTGGCAGGCGATGGAGGGCGCCCACGGCTGATCCCCGGTGCCGTCGGTCTCAGCCGGTCCGCGCCGGCGTCGGGGTGAAGGTGACCGGGAGCGCGCGCAGCCCGCGCAGCACCCCGCCGCCGGTCCAGCGCAGCTCCTCCTCGGCCGTGGCCAGGGCCAGGTCCGGCAGCCGCTCCAGCAGCGCGGCGAAGGCCACCTGCCCCTCCAGGCGGGCCAGGGGCGCGCCCAGGCAGTAGTGGATCCCGTGCCCGAAGGCGAGGTGCCCGGCATCGGCGGAGCCGACGTCCAGCCGGTCGGGGTCGGGGAAGCGGTCGGGGTCGCGGTCGGCCGCCGCGATGGCGAGCAGCACCATGTCGCCCCGGCGGATCCGCGCCCCGCCGAGCTCCAGGTCCTCGAGGGCGAAGCGGCCGACCCCGGGGTTGACCGGCCCGTCGAAGCGCAGCAGCTCCTCGACCGCCTGCGGCACCAGGGACGGGTCGGCGCGCAGCCGGTCGAGCTGGTCGGGGGCGCGCAGCAGCGCCAGCGTGCCGTTGCCGATGAGGCTGACCGTGGTGACGTACCCGGCGACGAGGAGCAGGAAGGTCATCGCCAGGAGTTCCTGCTCGTCGAGGCGCTCGCCCTCGTCGGTCGCCGCGATGAGGTCGGTCAGCAGGTCGTCGGCCGGGTCGCGCCGCTTGGCGGCCACCAGCTCGCTCAGGTAGCCGTGCATCCGCTCGCGGGCGGCGCGGACGACGGCCAGGTCGGTGCGGGCGTCGAACGGCCGGTCGAGCATCTCGTCGGTCCAGGTCCGGAAGCGGTCCCGGTCGGCCTCTGGGACGCCGAGCAGCTCCCCGATCACCGTGACCGGCAGCGGGAGGGCGAACTCGGCGACCAGCTCGGCGTGGCCGCGTGGGCTGATCCGGTCGAGCAGCGTGTCGGTGATCGCCTGCACCCGCGGCCGCAGCTCCTCGACCCGGCGGGCGGTGAACGCCTTGGACACCAGCCGGCGCAGGCGGGTGTGCTCCGGCGGGTCCGCGCCGATCATGCTGCGGCTGAGGAAGTCACCGCGCAGCGTCTCGTCGAGGTCGACGGCCAGCTGGGGGTCGTTGCTCAGCCGCGGCTCCGACAGCGCCGCGAGGACGTCCGCGTAGCGGGTGACCAGCCACACGGGCACGCCCAGACGCCCGTCCAGCCGGTGGACCGGGCCGCTCTCCCGCAGGGCCGCGAGCACCGGGTACGGATCGGCGAGGACGGCAGGGTCGGTGAACGGCGTGGCCGGGACGGTCATGGGCGTCTCCCCTCGGACGCGGCCCCCGTGCGACCTCCCGAGCGTGGCACCGGACGGGCCCGCGCAGAAGCCCGCGCCCGCCCGGCGCCCCCGTGCCGCTCCGTCCTGACGGCCCGGTGAGAGGCGTTCAGGAGCGGAGGTGGGCCCAGTCCTCCGGGTGCGCGCGCAGGTGCTCGGCCACCGTCCGCGCCGGGTGCCCGGTCAGCCTGGGGACGACGTCGGTGACGCGGGACATCTCGCCCGCGGCGATCGCCCGGTAGCTGGTGACCCAGCCCTCGACCTCCCAGTCCGGGTGCCCGGACGGCCGCCGGGTGGCCCACGCCTCCTCGACCGTCTGGCGGCGGTAGGCGGCGGGCCGGCCGGTCACCTCGGCCAGCACGGCGGCCGCGTCGTCCAGGGACAGCGCCTCCGGCCCGGTCGCGTCGAGCACGGCGCCGTCGAGGGCGGGGGAGTCGTCGAGCAGGACGGCGGCCGCGACGTCGGCCAGGTCGTCGCGGGACACGAAGGACGCCCGCCCGTCGTCGGCCGGCGCCGCGATCACCGCCTGCCCGTCCTCCAGGACGGCGAAGAACGGCACGAAGTCGGCGTACATGGCGTGCCGCAGCACCGTGGTGCGCACGCCGGTCGCGGCGAGGGTCTCCTCGGTGGCGGCGTGCTGGCGGGCGAGGGTGAAGACAGCGTCCGGGGCGGCGCCGAGGAAGGAGGTGTAGACGACGCGCTGCACGCCGGCTGCTGCCGCCGGGGCGACGGCGGTGCGGTGCTGCTGCAGCCGGTCCTCGGCCTCGGCGGCCGACACCAGGTAGAGGGTGTGCACCCCGGCGAGGGCGGCGGTCAGGCCGGGCCCGTCGGCGTAGCCACCCGGGGCCGCGACCACCTCGGCGCCGGGGACCCGCGGGGCGCGGGGGGCATCGCGCACGACCAGCCGGAGGGCGACCTCCTCGCGGCCGGCGAGCCGCTCGACGACACGTCGCCCGAGCGCGCCGGTGGCCCCTGTGACGGCGATCACCCTCGGCATACGATCATCCTCCTGATCAGCAGCACCACCCCGCCCACGTCCCTCACCGCGCAACCCTCCCGGAGGCACGCCCCATGCGCATCGGCATCCTGACCGGCGGCGGCGACTGCCCGGGCCTGAACGCGGTGATCCGGGCCATCGTCCGCAAGAGCGTCCTGTGCGGCGACGAGGTGGTCGGCTTCCGCGACGGCTGGCGCGGGGTCCTGGAGGGCGACACCGTGCCGATGGACCTCGCCGCCGTCCGCGGCATCCTGCCCCGCGGCGGCACCGTCCTGGGCACCTCGCGCACCAACCCCTACGCGCTCGAGGGCGGCGCCGACCGGGTGCTCGCCACGCTCGAGCGGCTCGGGGTCGACGCGCTGATCCCGATCGGCGGCGAGGACACCCTCGGCGTGGCCACCAAGATCGGCGAGGCCGGCGTGCGGGTGGTCGGCGTCCCCAAGACCATCGACAACGACCTCGACGCCACCGACTACACCTTCGGCTTCGACACCGCCCTCGGCGTGGCCACGGAGGCCATCGACCGGCTGCACACCACCGGCGACAGCCACCACCGCACGCTGGTGGTCGAGGTCATGGGCCGGCACGCCGGGTGGATCGCCCTGCACGCCGGGATGGCCGGCGGCGCCACCGTCGTCCTCATCCCCGAGCAGCCCTTCGACGTCGACGCCGTCGTGGCGCACTGCCAGCGCCGCTTCGACTCCGGGTACTCGCCGATCGTGGTGGTCTCCGAGGGGGCTGCACCCAAGAACGGCGACCTGGTGCTGAGCACGGGGGAGCGCGACGCGTTCGGCCACGTCCGGCTCGGCGGCATCGGCACGGCGCTGGCCTCGCTGATCGAGCAGCGCACCGGCCGGGAGGCGCGGGCCGTCGTCCTCGGGCACATCCAGCGCGGCGGCACCCCCTCGCCGTTCGACCGCGTGCTGGCCACCCGCTTCGGGCTGGCCGCGCTCGACGCGGTGCACGCCGGGGAGACCGGGGTGATGGTGGCGCTGCGGGGCACCGACATCGTGCGGGTGCCGCTGGCCGAGGCGACCGCGCAGCTGAAGCTGGTCCCGGTCGACCGGTACGCGGAGGTCGAGGTCTTCTTCGGCTGAAAGAGGACCCTCCTGCCCCGCCCTCGGCCCCCTGCAGGGTCCCGCTGCGAGCTTGCGAGCGGTGGGGGGCAGGGGGTCCTTCTGCTGCAGGAGGGCCGTTCCAGCACCTCACCGGGGCCGTTCCCGGGGGCTGCTGCAGAGCCGCCGGTACCCTCTGAGGGCGTGACCCTCTCCGACCCGGCTGCCCAGCTGCCCGACCTGGACCGGTGGCGTGAGCTGCCGGCCGCCCAGCAGCCGGAGTGGCCCGACCGCGCCGCGCTGGACACCGTCCTGGCCACCCTCTCCTCCGTGCCGCCCATCGTGGCGCCCAGCGAGGTCGACGAGCTGCGCACGCGGCTGGCCGAGGTGGCGCAGGGCCGGGCGTTCCTGCTCCAGGGCGGGGACTGCGCGGAGACCTTCGACCTCAACACCGACGCGCACCTGCAGAGCACCACGCGCACGCTGCTGCAGATGGCCGTCGTCCTGACCTACGGCGCGAGCGTGCCGGTGGTCAAGGTGGGCCGGGTGGCCGGGCAGTACGCCAAGCCCCGCTCGTCGAACACCGACGCCCTCGGCCTGCCCTCCTACCGCGGGGACATGGTCAACTCGCTGGAGCCGGTGCTCGACAAGCGCATCCCGGACCCGAACCGGCTGGTGCGCGCCTACGCCAACTCCGCGGCCGCGATGAACATGATCCGCGCCTACGCCCGCGGTGGCATGGCCGACCTGCACGCCGTCCACGACTGGAACAAGGACTTCGTGGCCAGCTCGCCGGCGGGCGTGCGCTACGAGGTGATCGCCCGCGAGATCGACCGGGCGCTGGCGTTCATGAAGGCCTGCGGCGTCGACGACACCGCGCTGCGCGGCGTGGAGCTCTACAACAGCCACGAGGCGCTGATCCTCGACTACGAGCGGGCGCTGCTGCGGGTGCACGAGGGCCGGCCCTACGCCGCCTCGGCGCACTTCGTCTGGATCGGCGAGCGCACCCGCCAGCTCGACGGCGCGCACGTGGAGTTCATGTCGCGGATCGCCAACCCGATCGGCGTCAAGATCGGCCCGACGACGACCCCCGAGCAGGCGACCGAGCTGGTCGAGCGGCTCGACCCCGAGGGCATCCCGGGCCGGCTGACCCTGATCAGCCGGATGGGCAACGGCAGGATCCGCGACGTCCTGCCCGCGATCGTGGAGAAGGTGACCGCCAGCGGCCACCAGGTCGTCTGGCAGTGCGACCCGATGCACGGCAACACGCACGAGTCGCCCAGCGGCTACAAGACCCGGCACTTCGACCGCGTCGTCGACGAGGTGCTCGGCTTCTTCGACGTCCACCGGGCCCTGGGCACCTGGCCCGGCGGCATCCACATCGAGCTCACCGGTGAGGACGTCACCGAGTGCCTCGGCGGGGCCATGGAGATCAGCGACGAGGACCTCAACAGCCGCTACGAGACCGCCTGCGACCCGCGGCTGAACACCGGGCAGTCGCTGGAGCTCGCCTTCCTGGTCGCGGAGATGCTGCGTGGGTGAGGACCCCGTCCTCCTCATCCCTCGCACGCTCGGGACGAGCCTCTGGACGGAGCCGCAATGACCGATCTGGTGGACCTGCGCTCCGACACGGTCACCAAGCCCACGCCCGGCATGCGCCGGGCCATGGCCGAGGCCGAGGTCGGGGACGACGTCTACGGCGAGGACCCGACGATCAACGCGCTCGAGGAGCGGGTCGCCGGCGTGTTCGCGCACGAGGCCGGGCTGTTCGTGCCGTCGGGGACGATGGGCAACCAGCTCGGCCTGCGACTGGTCTGCGAGCCGGGCCAGGAGGTGCTCTGCGACGCCGAGGCGCACATCGTCACCTACGAGATGGGCGCGGCCGCGGTGCTCTTCGGCATCTCCACCCGCACGGTGGTGTCCGACGGCGGCCGCCTCGACACCGCGCAGCTGGTCGAGCAGGTGCGCCCGCGGGACGACTGGCACCTCACCGGCACCGCGGCGATCGCCGTGGAGAACACGCACAACCGCGGCGGCGGGCTGGTGCAGCCGCTGGACCAGCTGCAGGCGCTGTGGGACTGGTCGCGGCAGGCCGGCGTCAACGTGCACCTCGACGGCGCCCGGATCTGGAACGCCTCGGTGGCCTCCGGCGTCGACCTGGCCACCTACGGCCGGCTCGCCGACACCGCCTCGGTCTGCCTGTCCAAGGGGCTGGGTGCCCCGGTCGGGTCGGTGCTCGTCGCCTCGGCCGAGCGGATCGCCGCCGCCCGGCTCTGGCGCAAGCGGCTCGGCGGCGGGATGCGGCAGGCCGGGGTGCTCGCCGCGGCGGCCCTGTACGCGCTGGACGCCCACCTCGACCGGCTGGCCGAGGACCACGAGCACGCGCAGCTGCTGGCCAAGCGGCTCGGCGTCGACCCGGCCACGGTGCAGACCAACATCGTCCGGCTGGACGACGTCCCCGCCCCGGTCGTGGCCGAGGCCGCCAAGGCGCAGGGCGTGCTCGTGTCCCAGGTCAGTGCCCGGCGGCTGCGGCTGGTGACCAACCTGGGCGTCGACCGCTCGGGCATCGAGCGCGCCGGCGACGTGCTCGCCGGGATCCTCGACCGCTAGAACACCGACGGCCGCCGCCGTCGGCGCTCCGTGACCCGACGCTGTGCGCGGGTGCACAGCTCCTGACCGGAGAACTGCGCACCCGCGCACAGCGTCGGGGGTCGTCCACAGTCCCCCGCCTGCTCCGGCCGCAGAGGTCCGCTGCCGGCGAGGCTGGCGTGGTGACGTGGGACCCCCGACGACTCGTCGACGAGCCCGGGTGGATCCCCGGGTCCGAGCTGCTCGAGGTGGTCAGCCGGAGCACCGTCCGCACCTGGGTGGCGACGGGCAGGCTGGTCCGCCTCGCGCCCGGTGTCCTCGCCCTGCCGGAGGTCGCGGAGGACTGGCAGGTGCGGGTGGCGGCGGCCCTGCACGGGCGCGAGGCCGTCGCGAGCCACTCGACCGCCCTGGCGCTGTGGGAGCTGGCCGGCCACCCGCCCGGGCCGGTCCACCTCACGGCCGAGCCGGGCAGGAGCGGCCGGGGCTCGCCGGGGGTGGTGCTGCACCGGGCGGCCGGAGCGTGGGCGGACCGGCGCCGCGTCGACGGGCTGGCGGTCAGCGCCGTGGAGCGTGCCGTGGTCGACACCTGGAGCAGACCGGCCCTGCTGCCGCGGGCACACGTCAGGGCCGCTGCCATCACCGCCGTCCGTCGCCGGCTGTGCTTGCCGCGCCAGCTGCGGTACGAGCTGGCGCGGAACACCCGGCTGCCCGGTCGGGCGGAGCTGGGAGGGCTGGTCGACCTGCTCGCCGACGGCTGCCGGAGCGAGCTGGAGATCTGGGGGGTGCCTGCACGTGCTGCGAGGTCGCTGATCTCGCCGTACGGACGGCGGCGGGTCAGGCGGCCTCGGCCGCCGCGGTGCCGTCGCGCAGGGAGCACAGCAGCGCGATGTCGGCCGCGTGCCCGGCCGTGGCCACGCCGTCCCGTTCGCTGGGCGTCTCCACGACGACGGGGACGCCGGCCATCGAGGGGTGGGCCAGCAGCTCGGCGAACGGCGCCACCCCGATCGAGCCGGCGCCGATGGTGGTGTGCCGGTCCCGCTTGGAGCCGCACGCGTCGAGCGAGTCGTTGGCGTGCACCAGGCCCAGCCGCCCGGGGCCGACGGTGGCCTCCAGCGCGTCCAGGGTCGCGGCCGTCCCGCCGGGCGCGGTCAGCTCGTGACCGGCCGCCCAGGCGTGGCAGGTGTCGAAGCAGACGCCGAGCAGCGGGTGGTGCTCGAGCGCGGCGAAGTACGGGCCGAGGTCCTCGACGGTGGCGGCCAGCGACTTCCCGCCGCCGGCCGTCGGCTCGACCAGCAGCCGCGGGCCGTCGTCCGGCACGGCCTCGAGCACGGGTAGCAGCCGCTCGTGCAGCTGGCGCAGCGCGTCCTCGTAGCGGTCCTCGCCGACGGCGGACCCGGCGTGGACGACGACGCCCTGGCAACCGAGCTGGGCGGCGCGGGCGAGGTTGTGCGCGATGCTCGCGATCGACTGCTCGACGGTCGCCTCGGTGGGGGAGCCGACGTTGACCAGGAACGGCGTGTGGATGAAGGAGGGCACCCCGCGCTCGGCGCAGCCCTCGACGAACGCGGCGTCCTGCCGCGGGTCGCCCGCGGTCAGCCTCCAGCCCCGCGGGTTGCCGACGAAGACCTGCACGGCCCGCGCGCCGACGGTGTCGGTGTAGGCCAGACCGCCCGTGGCCAGCCCGCCCCTGACCTGGATGTGCGCCCCGATGGGCGGCGCCCCTGCAGCAGTACGCAGCGTCCTCAGTCCCGTTCGAACGTCACCAGGATCGTCACCGGGGTGCCGATGTCGACCGTCTGCCCGGCGGCCGGGCTCTGCCGGATCACCCGATTGCCGAAGAACTGGCTCACCTGCACCTGCAGGCCGGCCTGCTGCAGCAGCGCGGTGGCCTCCTGCTGGTTGCGGCCGACCACGTCGGGCACCTGGACCTGTGGCAGCCCGGCGGAGACCTGCAGGGTGACCGTGCTCTGGTAGGGCGCCTGCTGGCCGCTGGCCGGGGTGACCGCCATGACCTCGCCGGGGTCGACGTCGGCGCTGCGGCCGTTGGTGCGCTCCACGACGAACCCGAGCGTCTCCAGGTTGGCCGTCGCCTCGTCGGGCGAGAGGCCGACGAGGGCCGGCACGGTCACCGGCTCGTGCCCGCGGCTGACGTAGACCACCAGCTCCTCGTCACGCTTGAGCTCGGTGCCGGCCTCCGGGTCGAAGCCGGTCACGTGGCCGACCGGCATCTCGTTGTCGTAGTCCTGCACCTCGCGGACGACCACCGGGACGTGCTCGAGCGCGGTGCGGACCGCATCCAGCGGCTGCCCGACCAGGTTCGGGGGCGCCTCGAACCGCTCCGGGCCCTTGGAGACCACCAGCCGGACGTCGGTGCCCCGGATGGCCTCGCCGCCCTCGGGCTCGGCGGAGATGACCACGCCGTCGGCGACGTCCTCGCTGAACTGCTCCTCGCAGCAGTCGGGCGTCAGCCCCGCCTCCTGCAGCAGGTCGACCGCCGCGGCCTGCTCCTTGCCGGCCAGCCGGGGCACCGTCGTCCACCGGCCGGACCCCAGCCACCAGCCGACCGCGCCGATGGTGATCGCGGTGAGCAGCACGAGGGCGACCGCGAGCCGGGCGCGGCGGCGGCGGATGTGCGGCGGCACGCCGGGGCGGACGCGCTGGGGCGCGGGCCGCCGGGCGCCCGGGTCGGTGCCCGTGCCGGTCCCGGGCAGCATCGAGGTCCGGCCGCCGGCGCGCCCGGGCCGGGTGCCGCCGGGGCCGAGCACCTCGGTGCGCGGGGCCGCCGGGTCGCCGGTGTGCCGGGTCGGGCGGCTGGGCCGGTTGGTCGGCCGCAGCGTGTCGGCGGTGGCGGGGCCGCGCCCGGTGGGGACGGGGACGCGCTCGATGGCCAGGTCGGTGCGCACGTCCTCGAGGTCGGCGAGGAACGCGCCGGCGTCCAGCGGGCGGACGGCGGGCTCGCGGCGGGTGGTGCGCGCGACCAGCTCGTCGACCTCCCACGGCAGGCCGGGCACCTCCTCCGACGGCCGGGGCATGTCGTGGTGCACGTGCTGGTAGGCCACGGCCAGCGGGGTGTCGCCGCCGTAGGGCGGGTGGCCGGTGAGCATCTCGTAGAGCACGACGCCGGCGGCGTAGACGTCACTGCGGGCGTCGGCCTTGCCGCGCTCGAGCTGCTCGGGGGAGAGGTAGGCGACGGTGCCGATGAGCACGCCGCCGGTGTGGCTGGTCTGCCCGGTGCCGGTGAGCGCGCGGGCCAGGCCGAAGTCCGCGACCTTCACCACGCCGTCGGCGCCGATGAGCACGTTCTCGGGCTTGATGTCGCGGTGCACGATCCCGGCGCGGTGGGCGGCGGTGAGCCCGGAGAGCACCGGCTCCAGGACGGCGAAGGCCTCGGCCACGGTGAGCCGGCCGCGGGCCTGCAGCAGGTCGCGCAGCGTGCGGCCGCGGACCAGCTCCATCACCAGGAACACCAGGCCCTGGTCGCTGCCCTGGTCGCTGACCGAGACGACGTTGGGGTGGCTGAGCATCGCGGCGGCCCGCGCCTCGCGGGTGAACCGGTCGACGAACGTCGGGTCGTGCGCCAGGTGCTCGGCCATCACCTTGACCGCGACCGTGCGGTGCAACCGCAGGTCGGTGGCGGCGTAGACGGTGGACATGCCGCCCCGGGCGAGGCGCTCCTCGAGCAGGTACCTCCCCTCGAGGACGAGGCCGACCACGGGGTCGGTCACGGCGGTGTCCACCCGGCCGAGTGTAGGAGCGCGGGGCGGGCGGGCCCGCCGAACACGCGGCGCCGGTGGCCCGCGGGGCCCCTGTGACGAGGGGTCAGCGACGGCGCGCCACGGTGTCCGCCGGGACGGCGGTGACGTCGTCGAGACCGCACAGCACCATGGTGTGCGCGAGCTGCTC
>DASQXT010000230.1:0-2630 GCA_035639575.1 Geodermatophilus sp. | reverse complement strand
GCCACGAGACCGCCGATCTCGCGGGGAGGGGACATCGCGTTCAGGTCAGAGCTCGAGGCCGGGGTAGAGCGGGTGGCGGTCCAGCAGCTCGGCCGCCGCGGCGCGGGTCCGGTCGGCCAGGCCGTCGGCGGTCGCGTACCGCGCCTTGGACGGCGACCCGTCGCGGGTGGCGGTCGGCGTCGTGTTCGACAGGACGTCGACGATCAGCTCGGCGGTGCGGTCGAACTCGTCCGCCCCGAAGCCGCGGGTGGTCAGCGCCGGGGTGCCCAGCCGGATGCCGGAGGTGTACCAGGCGCCGTTCGGGTCGGCCGGGACGGCGTTGCGGTTGGTCACGATGCCGGCGTCCAGCAGCGCGGACTCCGCCTGGCGCCCGGTGAGACCGAAGCCGGAGACGTCGACGAGCACCAGGTGGTTGTCGGTGCCGCCGGTGACCAGCCGCGCGCCGCGGCGGGTCAGCCCCTCGGCGAGGGAGACGGCGTTGTCGACGATGCGCTGCGCGTAGCCGGCGAAGGCGGGCTGGCGGGCCTCGGCGAAGGCGACGGCCTTGGCGGCCATGACGTGCGGCAGCGGGCCGCCGAGCACCATCGGGCAGCCGCGGTCGACGGCGTCGGCGTACTCGGGCTGGGCCAGCACCATGCCGCCGCGCGGGCCGCGCAGGGACTTGTGCGTCGTCGTCGTGACGACGTGGGCGTGCGGCACCGGGTCGAAGTCGCCGGTGAACACCTTCCCGGCGACCAGGCCGGCGAAGTGCGCCATGTCGACGACGAGCGTGGCGCCCACCTCGTCGGCGATCTCGCGCATCCGCGCGAAGTCCACCCGGCGCGGGTAGGCGGAGTAGCCGGCCATGAGGATCAGCGGCCGGAACTCGCGGGCCCGCTCGCGGACGACGTCGTAGTCCAGCAGCCCGGTCCCGGGGTCGGTGCCGTAGGAGGACTGCTCGAACATCTTGCCGCTGATGTTCGGGCGGAAGCCGTGGGTGAGGTGGCCACCGGCGTCGAGGGACATGCCGAGCATCCGCTGGTCGCCGAGCTGGTGGCGCAGCGCCGACCAGTCGGCGTCGGTCAGCTCGTTGACGTGCCGGACGCCGGCCTTCTCCAGCGCCGGGGACTCGACGCGGGAGGCCAGCACCGCCCAGAAGGCGACCAGGTTGGCGTCGATGCCCGAGTGCGGCTGCACGTAGGCGTGCGGCGCGCCGAACAGCTCGCGGGCGTGCTCGGCGGCCAGCGCCTCGACGGTGTCGACGTTCTGGCAGCCGGCGTAGAAGCGGTGCCCGACGGTGCCCTCGGCGTACTTGTCCGACAGCCAGTTGCCCATGGTGAGCAGCACCGCGGGGCTGGCGTAGTTCTCGCTGGCGATCAGCTTCAGCGAGGCCCGCTGGTCGGCGAGCTCCGCGCCGATCGCCTCGGCCACCCGGGGCTCGACCGCGCCGATGACCTGCAGCGCGCTGCGGTAGGCGGCGGAGGCGACGTCGGCGTGGGGCATGGCGGCCTCGGAGGCGGCGGTGGCGTCGGTCGTGGTGACGTCGGTCATGAGGGGCTCCAGCGCGAGGGGACGACGGGTGGGTGCCCAGGCGCCCGGCGGGGTGGTGCGGACCGCTCCCCGGTGGTGGTCCACCTCAGCAGCGCCAGTCACGGCCCCGCCCCATCGTATCGGGGCAGCTGGGCGGCGGGTCGGCGTCCCGGGCACGGCACACGACGGCGGGTCATAGGCTCGGACGCCATGGAGACGCTCACCCCCGCTGAGGTCGCCGGCGTACTGGGGGTCTCGCCGAACCGGGTCCGCCAGCTGTTGCGCGAGCACAAGCTCATGGCCGTCCCCGGCAGCGGCAACAGCCGGATCCCGGCGGACTTCCTGCAGGACGGCGCCGTCCTCAAGCACCTGCCCGGCCTGATCACCGTGCTCAAGGACGGCGGGTTCAGCGACGAGGAGGTCTTCGAGTGGCTGTTCCGCGCCGACGAGACGCTGCCGGGCACGCCCGTGGAGGCGCTGCGCGGCGACCGGCACACCGAGGTCACCAGGCGCGCCCAGGCCCTGGCGTTCTGAGCGCCGACCGATGGGGCAGCTGACCTACCTCGCGCTGCTGGCCGGCTGCCTGGTCGTCACCGCGCCGCTCGAGCTCCTGCTGCGGGTGCGGGTGTACGCCCGCTGGCGGCGGCTGCTGGTCGCGGTCGCGCCGGAGTTCGCCGTCTTCGTGGTCTGGGTGCTGTACGCGATCGCGCAGGGCCACTGGGACTACTCCGACCGGCTGACCCTCGGCGTCCGGCTGCCCGGCGGCATCCCGGTCGAGGAGGTGCTGTTCTTCCTCGTCGTCCCGGTGTGCGCGGTGCTGGCGCTGGAGGCGGTGCGCCGGGTGACGGGGTGGAACGCCGGTTACCCCGCGGAGGAAGCGGAGGCCGACACGTGAGCTACTCCGCGCTGGCGGTCACCGCCGTCGTCGCGGTCCTGGTCGTCGACCTGGCCGTGCTGCGCACCCGGATGGTGACCCGGCGGGTCTTCTGGGTCGCCTACGCGATCGTGATCGTGTTCCAGCTGCTGATGAACGGCGTGCTCACCGGCCTGGACGTCGTCGTCTACGACCCGGCGGCCATCTGGGGGCCGCGGATCGCCTACGCCCCGGTCGAGGACCTGCT
>DASQXT010000229.1:0-5811 GCA_035639575.1 Geodermatophilus sp. | reverse complement strand
GCACAGACCTGCCTCGTGCGCCGTCCGCTGTCGGCCCCTGAGGCCGTTGCATGCCGGTGGAGCCCTAGCCTCAGGCGCATGCGAGCTGTGCAGATCACCCGCTTCGGCGGCCCCGAGGTCCTCGACGTCGTCGACCTGCCCCACCCCACCCCCGGTGACGGTCAGCAGCTCTTCGACGTGTCCACCGCCGGCATCAACTACGCCGACACCCACCAGATCGAGAACAGCTACCTCGCCGCCCAGCAGCTGCCGCTGGTGCCGGGCGCGGAGTTCGTGGGGACGGCGGCCGGCGGCGGCCCGCGGGTGGTCGGGCTGCTCGACGGCGGCGGCTACGCCGAGAAGGTCGCCGCGCACCCGCGGCTGACCTGGCAGGTGCCCGACGGCGTCAGCGACGAGCAGGCGCTGGCCGTCGTCCTGCAGGGCAGCACGGCCTACCACCTGCTGCGCACCAGCGCGCACCTGGCGGCCGGCGAGACCGTCGTCGTCATCGCCGGCGCCGGCGGCGTCGGGTCGCTGGCCGTGCAGCTGGCCCGCCGCTGGGGCGCCGGCCGGGTCATCGCCACCGCGTCCAGCCCGGAGAAGCGGGCGCTCACCGAGGAGCTCGGCGCCGACGCCTCGGTCGACCCGGCCCTGGCCGACGACGACCCCAAGGCCTTCACCGCGGCGCTGCGCGAGGCCAACGGCGGCCGCCCCGTCGACGTCGTCCTGGAGATGACCGGCGGCAACGTCTTCGCCGGCTCGCTGTCCGCGCTGGCCCCGTTCGGCCGGGTGGTCACCTACGGGATGGCCGCCCGCCAGGAGACCGCCACCGTCCCGCCGGGGATGCTGCTGCAGAAGAGCCGTGCGGTCGTCGGCTTCTGGCTGGCCCACTGCATGGCGCGGCCCGCGATGCTCGACGACGCCATGGCCGAGCTGCTGCCGCTGGTGGCCGACGGCGCGCTGAGCCCGGTGGTCGGCGGCCGCTACCCGCTGTCCGCCGTCCGCGAGGCGCACCAGGACCTGCTCGCCCGCCGCACCACCGGCAAGCTGGTCCTCGACCCCGCTCGATGACCGTCCGGGCAGCGCCCGGACCAGCGGGAGTCCTCCCCGAACGGGTGATACGCACCTGACTTGAGGTGACGAGCTCCCTACTGTCAGGCATGACCGCAGCCGGAGGCCGATGCCGCTCTCCCCCGTGCGGATGTCCGCCAGCCGCGGCCTCGTGCCGCACTCAGGGAGAACCTCGTGATCACACCCGTGTCCCGGCAGCTCCGGGTGGGGGTCGTCCTGCTCGTCGCCGCCGGCGTGGCCCTCTCGGGCTGCACGCTGCCCGACGTCAGCATGAGCCCCGGGATCGACGACGCGTCGGCGTCGACCACTGCGCCCCCTCCGAGTCCGGAGCCGGAGGCACCCGCCACCGTGCCGGTCGTCGCCGCCGTCCCGACGCGGCCGGCCGGTGACCTCGACACCGGGTCCACCACCCACGTCGTGCCGGCCGGCGAGCGCAGCCTGGTGGTCGACTGGTGGACCACCGAGCAGGCCACGCAGTGGCGGGCCGCCGGCACCAAGGGCGTGCAGCTGTCGGCCCACCTCGAGGGCGGGGACGACGACGTCGAGGTGCTGGTCACCCGCTTCGTGGCGACCGCCGACGACGGGACGGCCCGCACCACGGTGGCCGAGGACCGCGGTGAGTTCGCGCTCCAGCCGCCGTACAGCTACGGCACCGCCCTGGTCCTCACCCCCTCGGCCCCCGTCGCCGAGCAGGTCACCCTCTCGGTCCAGTTCGACCTGCTGGTCGAGACCGAGCCCGGGTCCCAGCGCTACTTCCGCCAGACCGTCCTCGACAGCATCGTGCTGCCCTTCTCCCAGGAGGAGACCCCGTGAGCCAGGTCGTCCTGCACGGCATGCGGCGGGCGACCGACCGCGTCCAGCTGCTCGCCAAGGGGACCGCCCAGGTCCCCGACATCAGCTCCCTGGTCCCCGCCGAGTTCGGTGGTCCCCAGGCCGCCGAGGAGCGGCGGCACGCGACGATCAGCTGCGTCATCCCGGCCTACAACGAGGAGTCGACGATCGCCGACGTCCTCTCCTCGCTGCTCAGCCAGACCCGGCTGCCCGACGCCATCCACGTCGTCATCAACAACACCGACGACGACACCCCCGAGATCGCCCGCCGCTTCGAGGGCGAGCACCAGCGGGTGGTCAAGGGCGAGGTGTTCACCACCGTGGTGCACGTCCACGACATCGGCGCGAACCCCGACAAGAAGGTCGGCGCGCTCAACTTCGGCTACTACGTCAGCCGCGGCCACGACTACATCCTCGGGGTCGACGGCGACACGACGCTGGACCGGCGCTGCGTCGAGTGGCTGGAGAAGGAGATGGTCTCCGACCCGCGCATCGGCGGGATCTCGGCCATCTACACGTTCGACAAGAGCAGGGTCAGGGGCGCCATGGCGAGGTTCCTGCTCGCCGGCCAGCGCGCCCAGTTCGCCGGCTTCAACATGGACAACCTGGTGCGCGGGCGGAACATGGCCGTGCTCGGCGGCCAGTGCAGCCTGTTCAACGTCCGCGCGCTGGAATCGGTGATGTACCGCCACCACCAGGCCGCGCCCTGGGTGCGCGACTCGGAGGTCGAGGACTCCAAGCTCTCGCTGCAGATCAAGGACGCGGGCTTCAGCACGAAGATCAGTGCCCATGCACGGGCTTTCGTGGGTCCGATGGAGACCCTGCGCGCCCTGCACGGCCAGCAGGTGAAGTGGAACTACGGCGGCATCGACCTCCTGTGGCCCGGTCAGCGCGGCGACAGCAAGGGGCAGCCGCTGCACCCCAACCTGCGGCTGCGCTGGTACGAGAACATCGCGATGCTGTCCAACATCACCGCGCGCATGGGCTTCCTGCTGCTCCTGGCCGCGGCGCTGTCCATCGACGCGTTCGTGTTCAACCCGGTCTGGCTCATCCCACCGGTGGTGGCGACGCTGCTCAACCTGCGGATCGCCGCGTCGATGCACGACAAGAGCGCCTCGGACATCCTCTACGCGCTGCTGGTCGCGCCGGCCGAGCTCTACATGTGGCTCCGGATGGGCCACTTCCTCACCGCGTGGGTGCAGTTCTTCGCCCGGGTGGAGAAGGACAACTGGGCCGCGCAGGCGGCCGCGGAGCGGGGCCGCGGGTCGGCCTACGTCATGCCCGCGGTCTGCGCCGTGGCGACGTTCGTGGTGCTGATCGTCGCCTGGGGTCAGCAGAGCATCGGCATCCAGTCGGCGATCCTGTCCATCGGCTGGCCGGTGCTCTACCTGCTCACCGTGATCCAGACGCTGTTCATGGTGCGGAAGCTGGTCCGCCGCCAGCGCGGCTTCACCGTCTGATGAAGGACCCCGTCCTCCCCACCCCTCGCAAGCTCGGGGCGGTGCCCTGGACGGGGCCTCACAGCAGGCGGTTGGTCCAGAGCAGGCTGAGGACGACGCCGAGCAGCGCGAACAGCACCCCGCCGCGGACGAACCAGTAGCTGACGTCGCGCGGCTCGGTCGTGTAGCCGATCTGGCTGCCGAGGTCCTGGTAGACCTGCTCCAGCTCGGCGGCGCTCGCCGCCTCGCTGTAGCTGCCGCCGGTCTGGTCGGCGATGTCCTCGAGGGTGGCGCGGTCCACCGGCACCGGGACCCGCTCGCCGTCGAGGTCGAGGGTGCCGTAGTCGGTGCCGAACGCGATGGTCGAGACGGGGATGCCGGCGTCCAGCGCGGCGTTGACGGCCTGCGTGTCGGGACGGCCCACGGTGTTGTAGCCGTCCGAGAGCAGCACGATCCGCGCCGGCGGCACCTCCTCGCCGTCGGCGTCCAGCGACGACTGGAAGTTCTCGATGGCGGTCAGCGAGGTGAACACCGCCTCGCCGATCGCGGTCGACTCGGCCAGCTCCAGGTTGTCGATCGCGGTGCGCACCTGACCGCGGTCGGTCGTCGGGGTCACCACCGTGGTCGCGGTGCCGGCGAAGGACACCAGGCCCAGGTTGATCCGGTCGGGCAGCACGTCGACGAACTGCTTGGCCGCCACCTGCATCGCCTGGAAGCGGCTGGGCTCGATGTCGGTCGCCTGCATCGACAGCGAGACGTCGACGGCCATGACCACCGTCGCGCGCTCCCGCGGCACCCGCACCTCGGTGCTGGGCACCGCCAGGGACACGATCAGCGCGGCCAGCCCGAGCGCGACCAGCCCGAAGGCGAGGTGCCGCCGCCAGCCGGGGCGCCTGGGCACCAGCGTGCCCAGCAGCGCGACGTTGGTGAACCGGGCGGCGTAGGCCTTGCGACGCAGCTGCAGCACCACGTACAGCGCCACCAGCGCGACGACGGCCAGCAGGCCGAGCAGCCACCACGGGGCCTGGAAGCTCATCGGGAGGCTCCTCCGCTGCCGGCGCGCCGGCGGTCGGGTGGCGAGGGACGGGACGACGACGTCATCGCGACGCGCCTCCGGAGCCCGCTCGCCGCCGGTCAGCGACGAACCGGACCACGTCCATCAGCCAGTCGCGGTCGGTGCGCAGTTGCAGGTGCCCGGCGCCGGCGCGGCGCAGCGCCGTGGCGATCGCCCGCCGCTGCGCCGCGGCGCCCTCGGCGAACCGGGCGCGGAACCCGGCGTCACCGGTGGGCACCTCCAGCGTCTGACCGCTCTCCGGGTCGACGACGGTGAGCAGGCCGACGTCGGGCAGCTCGAGCTCCCGCGGGTCGACCACCTCGATGGCCAGCAGCTCGTGCCGGGCCCTCAGGCCCCGCAGCGGGCGCTCCCAGTCGGGGGCGCCCTGGGCGTCGGAGCCCAGGAAGTCCGAGACGACGACCACCAGGCCGCGGCGGCGCGGCGGGCGGCGCAGCGACTCCAGGGCGGCGGCGAGGTCGCCCCGGCGTCCACCGGCGGCCCGCGGCGTCGCGACGACCGCGCGCAGCAGCCGGTCGGCGGCCAGCCGTCCGGCGGTGGCCGGGTAGCGGTCGACCCGCTCGCCGGTGGTGACGACGGCGCCCAGCCGGTTGCCGCCGCGGACGGTGAGGTGGCTGACCGCGGCCAGCCCGGCGATGGCCAGGTCGCGCTTGGTGCAGGCGGCGGTGCCGAAGTCGAGGCTGGCCGAGAGGTCGACCACCGCCCAGGTCTCCAGCTCGCGGTCGGCGATCGTCTCGCGGACGTGCGGCACCTGGGTGCGCGCGGTCACCGGCCAGTCCATCCGCCGGACGTCGTCCCCCGGGTGGTAGGTGCGGGAGTCGCCCGCCTCGGTGCCCGAGCCCGGCACCAGGCCCAGGTGGTCGCCCTGCAGCAGCCCGTCGAGCCGGCGCCGGACGGTCAGCTCCAGCCGCTGCAGCAGGACGTCGGCCGGGCCCTCGGCGAAGTGCGGGGGCGCGCCATCTCCCGTCCCCGGGTCGATGCCGGAACCCGGGGTCGGCGGAGGGCCGGCCTGCTCCGGGGCCGCGGCGCCGCCGGACCGGCGACGCAGGATCACGCCGGCGAGGACCCGCGGTCGGCGCCGTTGGCGGACGGGTCCGGACGGCCCTGCGGCGCCGGGCCGGGCTGACCCGCAGCCGGCTGGCCCGGCGCACCGAAGGGCCCGGGAGGCGGCACGGGACCGGGCTGCCCGGGGCCGGTGAAGGGCTGCCCCGGCGGGCCGTACTGCGGTCCGGGCGGGCCGAACTGCGGCGCACCGAACGGCGGCGCGGTCGGCACCGAGGGGCCGCCGGGGGTGGCCGGGCCGAAGCCGCCGGAGCGCTGGCGCGGGGCCACCTGCGGCAGCGGCACGGTCTGCAGGATCCGCTTGACCACGTGGTCGGCGGGCACGCCGTCGGCCAGCGCGTCGTAGGAGAGCACCAG
>DASQXT010000228.1:0-2861 GCA_035639575.1 Geodermatophilus sp. | reverse complement strand
CATTTTCAGCCCAGAACAGCTTTCCCCAGCAGAGGCTGCCCGGGACTTCAGGGACGCGTCAGACGTCTCAGCTCGCCTTTTAACTTCAGGCGGCGGCCTTGTGAATGGCGGGATGGCGTGGCGCTGGTCCTCGTCGGCTGCCTTTGGGGCGTCCGGGTGAGCGTCCGCAGGGTTTCGGTGGGCTGGCCGGGGTGCCCAGCACCGGCAGCAGTCGAGGGAAACCGCGGCGGATGCGGGTGGGGGTCAGCCGGGCGGTCGGTAGTCGGCGTTCCCAGGGCAGCCGCGTGTCGGCGGTGAGCGGGCGGGCCAGCCGCAGCTGGGTGTAGGCGGCCAGGATCAGCCAGGTCCAGCGGTCGGCCTGCTGGGGAGTGCGCACCCGTGAGGTCGTCCAGCCCAGGGTCTGCTCGCAGAAGCGAAAGGTGTGCTCGGGGTCGAACCCGCGGATGTGGGACCGCCAGCAGAGGTCCGAGTCTGGGGTGTCGGGGCCGGCCCAGCACAGCCACACCGTCTTGACCGCCCGCCCACGGGCCCGGGCAGGTGCTCGCCCGGGACCCGGATCACCGTGCCGGGCACGATCGGCGGCTGCGCGCAGTCGGTCCAGTGGCCACGGCCGGCCAGCTCGGGATGCAGCCCGGCCCGGGCGGCCACCTGCACGCGGCCGCACTGCTCATCGTCGACCTTCAGGGGCTGCTCCGGGGTCGGCCAGCCGGTCGGGTCGGTGCAGCAGAACCGCGCGCCGTGCCGGCGCGGCCGGCCCAGCTGACCGGCGGCCCGAGTCGCCGGATCGGTGTAGAAGACCCGGTCGCCGCGGATGCCGGCCAGCACCGCCACCGGCAGGTCGGCCAGGTCCACGGTGAGCGCGATCGGGTCGTAGCCGGCGTCGAAGACGAACAGCGGTGCTGCGCCCCCGATGTCGAGCCGGCCGGTCAGCGCGCGGATCTGCGCGGCGGTGGCGGATCGCAGGTCCTCGCCGAGTGGCACGCGCGGGGTATCGACCTTCGCGGTCCAGGAGTCCCGGGCGACGTCGAGCCGAGCGATCCAGGCGCAGCACCAGCCGGTCGCCTCGGCCGCCAACACGTCGACCAGCTCGAACAGCGCATCGCGGCGCCGACCCAGGCATCGGTACAGCCCGCTGCGGAAGTGCCGCAGGCCTCGCGTGTTGTGCTCATCTGACGCCGCTCATCAGTCGGGTGATCGGCTTGCTGGCGGCGGCCAGAGCCAGCCCGAGGACGATCGCGGTGCCGCCGACGAAGCCGAAGTACGGCACCTCGTCGGTCGGGTCGTAGTACCCGGCGAGCACGCCTGCCATCGCCGAGCCGAGGGCGATGGAGAGGAAGAAGAGCGCGACCATCTGGGTCAGGAAGGCCTCCGGCGCCAGCTTGGTGGCCAGGGACAGACCAACCGGGGACAGCGAGAGCTCGGCGACCGTGAACAGGAAGAGGATGAAGAAGATGGCGATCAGCGGTGTGCTGTTCGGGCCGCCGCCGGCGAGCGGGATGAAGACCAGGAACGCGAGCCCCATCACGGCCAGGCCGATGGCGAACTTCAGCGGGCTTCCGGGTTGCCTGGACCCCAGCTTGGTCCACAGCGCGGCGAAGACCCCGGCCATCAGGATGATGAAGATCGGGTTGATCGACTGCACCCACTCGATCGGCATCGTCCAGCCGAAGAGGGTCCGATCGAGCCGCTGGTCCGCGTACAACGCGACCACGGTGAACTGCTGCTGGAACAGCGACCAGAATGCGGCGCTGGCGATGAACATCGGGATGAACGAATACACGCGCCTTCGTTCCACCTCGTTGACGTGCCTGCTCGTCAGGATCACGACGAAGTAGGAGATCGTGGCGACGATGACCACGCCCACCACCACGGAGGCGAGGTTGTCGGGGGTCACCAGGCCGGTGGTGATGGCCACCAGGATGGCGACCAGCGCGACGACGGCGGCCCCGATCACGATCGGGTACCTGCTTCTGGGCAACGGGTCGGGGACCCTGCCGGACTCCGGGGGCAGGTTCTTGCGGGTCAGCGCGTACTGGGTGAGGCCGATGCCCATACCCACGGCCGCCAGGCCGAACGCGTAGTGGAAGCCGAGCGTGGTGCGGGTCAGGCCGGTGAGCAGCGGGCCGAGCAGGGCGCCGATGTTGATACCCATGTAGAAGATGGAGAACCCGGCGTCCCGGCGGTCGTCCCCCTCGGCGTAGAGGGTTCCGACGAGGGACGTGACGTTGGCCTTGAGACCGCCGCTTCCGACGCCGACCAGGATGAGACCGACTGCCACCCCGGCGATGCCGGGGACCACCGCCAGCGCGATGTGCCCGGCCATGATCATGCCGCCGCTGTAGAACAGGACCCGCTCGGAGCCGAGCAACCGATCCGCGACCCAGGCGCCCACGATCGTCGAGAGGTAGACGAGTCCGCCATACGCGCCGATGATCCCCACGGCGACGTCCTGATCGATGCCCAGGCCGCCCTTACCGACCTCGAAGTACATGTACAGCAGCACGACGATCTGCATGCCGTAGAACGAGAACCGCTCCCACAACTCGACGCTGAACAGGTTGGCCAGCATCGGGGGCTGACCCAGGAACGTCTTCCGGTGCTCAGCGCGACGGGTCGTGGGGGGCGGCGCTGCAGTACTCACCACCGCACTGTCTCACCGGGTGTGCACACTGAGGCGAGAGAGGAACGTCTTGTCACACATCCTTCACGACCGGGCTGCATCGGCCGGGGTCAGGGCGGCTGGCGCGAGGACCAGCTGTTCTACGCCCGCGAGGCCGGCATCTGACCGCCGGGCAGCGGTCAGCCCAGCAGCCGGTAGAGGCCCTCGAGCGCCACGGGGTCGCGGCTGAGCAGGTCCCACA
>DASQXT010000227.1:0-8129 GCA_035639575.1 Geodermatophilus sp. | reverse complement strand
CCGGGCTGCCGCGGGGCCTCACCGCCGGAGGACGGCGTGGGGTCGGGGCCGGCGCGGTGGGCGTCGTCCTGCGTCATCGTCGTCCTCCGGCGGTCGGGGCTGGTCGTGCGAACGCTAGACGCGCGGGGCCCCGCAGGGGAGCAGGCGCACACGGACGCCGTGGGGCCCCTGTCCCATACTCACCGGTAACCCGGACACCGGAGTCCCCGGAGGAGCGACGCGATGACCCGTCTGGCGCAGACCGCCGACCTGACCGACATCCAGCAGGAGATCCTGGCGACGGTGCGGACCTTCGTCGACAAGGAGGTCATCCCGCACGCGCAGGCCCTCGAGCACGCCGACGCCTACCCGACCGACATCGTCGAGGGCCTCAAGGAGCTGGGCATCTTCGGGCTGACGATCCCCGAGGAGTTCGGCGGGCTGGGGGAGTCGCTGCTCACCTACGCGCTGGTGGTCGAGGAGATCGCCCGCGGCTGGATGAGCGTCTCCGGGGTCATCAACACCCACTTCATCGTCGCCTACATGTTGCTCCAGCACGGCACGGCCGAGCAGAAGGAGCGCCTGCTGCCGCGGATGGCCACCGGCGAGGTCCGCGGCGCGTTCTCGATGTCCGAGCCCGGGCTGGGCTCCGACGTCGCCGGCATCCGCACCAGGGCCACCGAGCGGGACGACGGTTCCTACGTGCTGGACGGGCAGAAGATGTGGCTGACCAACGGCGGCTCCTCCACCCTGGTCGCCGCGCTGGTGCGCACCGACGAGGGCGCGGAGAAGGCACACCAGAACCTGACGACCTTCCTGGTCGAGAAGCCGGCCGGGTTCGGCGAGGTCGTTCCCGGGCTGACCATCCCCGGCAAGATCGACAAGATGGGCTACAAGGGCGTGGACACCACCGAGCTGGTGTTCGACGGCTACCGGATCGGCGCGGATGCGGTCCTGGGTGGGGTGCCGGGGCGGGGCTTCGCGCAGATGATGGACGGCGTCGAGGTGGGGCGGGTCAACGTCGCCGCGCGCGCCTGCGGCATCTCGATCCGCGCCTTCGAGCTGGCCATCGCCTACGCCCAGCAGCGGGAGACGTTCGGCCAGCCGATCGCCGCCCACCAGGCGATCGCCTTCTCCCTGGCGGAGATGGCGACCAAGGTGGAGGCCGCGCACGCGCTGATGGTGCGGGCCGCCCGGCTCAAGGACGCCGGTGCGCGCAACGACGTGGAGGCCGGCATGGCCAAGCTGCTGGCCAGTGAGTACTGCGCCGAGGTGACCACCGCGTCCTTCCGGATCCACGGCGGCTACGGCTACTCCAAGGAGTACGAGATCGAGCGGCTCATGCGGGAGGCGCCGTTCCTGCTCATCGGCGAGGGCACCAGCGAGATCCAGAAGACGATCATCAGCCGGGGCCTGCTCAAGGAGTACGCCCTCAAGCGCTGAGGCCAATCACACCGCGGCCCTGGTGTCCCCTCCGTGGAGGGGACACCAGGGCCGCGGTGTGCTGTGCCGGCCTCGTCCAGAGGCTCGCCGCGAGCTTGCGAGCGGTGAGGGGGACGAGGTCCTTTTCTCAGCCCTCCTCGTCGGCGGGCTGGTCGAAGGTGACCTCGACCTGCTGGACGCCGAGCGAGCGGGCCAGCCCGGTCAGCATGTCGCGGGTGTTGGTCTCGGCGCGCTCGCGCAGGTCGCTCTGCGTGGCCGCGGTGGCCAGCCGGTCCTCGGCCAGCGCGTACAGCTCGCTGTCGTCGACCGGGTTGTCGCCCAGGGCGTCCCCGACCCGCTCGACCAGCCCGCGGTCGCGGTCGAGGACGCGGCTCGCCGCCGGGTCGATGCGCACCTCGCCCAGCCGCGAGGCGGGCAGCGCGATGGACGCCGACGTCCCGTCCGGGGAGAGGGTGACCCGGCCGGCGTCCAGCCCCGTGAAGTCGACGTAGGCGTCGGCGGTGCCGGTCGCCAGGAAGCTCACCGACTCGCCGCTGATCACCGAGGGGACGTAGCGGGTGTCCACCTCGCGCTCGACCACGACCTGGAAGGTGCCGGTCGCGGCGTGGTACTCGGAGAGGTCCTCGAGGGCCAGCATCAGCGGAGGGGTGCTGCTGTCGACGACGTCCTGGCCGAGCGGCCGGTCGGACAGCCAGTCGGCCACCTGGAAGCCGACGGGCACGAGCAGCGCCAGGCCGATCCCCGCCGCCACCAGCTTCGGGCGGAGGCGACGCCGCCGGCGCGGAGCCGGGTCGAGCGAGACGGGGCGGGACGACAGCAGCGTGGGCATGCTCGGCCTCTCGGGTCGGGGCGGGCGTGCGGGCTCCAGGTGTTCAGCGACGTGCCCACGGGCCCCATTCCCGACACGCCAGGAGGACCCCGCGGGAACCGGGCCGCAGGCGTCGGCGACGCTTCGGGACATGAGAGCTGTCGGTGTGACCGAGTTCGGGGGGCCGGAGGCCCTGCACGTCGTCGACGTCCCGCCGGAACCGCTGGGGCCGGGTCAGCTGCGGCTGCGGGTGACCGCGGCGGCGGTGAGCCCGACCGACACGCACCTGCGCGAGGGCGCCTACGCCGGGCGCGACCCGGTGCAGCAGTTCCCCTACGTGCCCGGGATGGACGCCGCCGGGGTGCTCGCCGAGATCGGCCCGGACACCGACACCGACCTGCAGGTGGGCGACCGGGTGATGGCCGTCGTCGTCCCCTCCGGCGCGCACGGCGGCTACCGGGAGGACCTGGTGCTGCCGGCCGGCTCGGTGGTCCGCGCGCCGGCCGGCAGCACCGACGCCGAGGCCTCGACCCTGCCGATGAACGGGCTCACCGCGCGGCTGGCGCTCGACCACATGGGGCTGCGGCCCGGACAGGTGCTGGCGGTGACCGGCGCAGCCGGGGCGTTCGGCGGCTACGTCGTCCAGCTGGGCAAGGCCGACGGGCTGACCGTGGTCGCCGACGCGTCCGAGGCCGACGAGCAGCTGGTGCGCGACCTGGGTGCCGACGTGGTCGTCCGCCGGGGGGACGACGTCGCCGCGCGGATCCGTGAGCACTTCCCCGACGGCGTCGACGGGCTGGCCGACGGCGCGGTGCAGGACGCGCTGGTGCTGCCTGCGGTGCGCGACGGCGGCGCGGTGGCGACCGTGCGCGGCTACCGGGGCACCGGCGAGCGCGGCCTGCGCGTGTACCCGACGCTGGTGCGGCGGGTGGCGGAGGACCGGGCGGCGCTGGACCGGCTGCGCCAGCAGGCCGAGGACGGCGTGCTGACCCTGCGCGTGGCCGACGTGCTGCCCGCCGAGCAGGCCGCCGAGGCGCACCGGCGGCTGGCGCGCGGCGGCGTCCGCGGACGGCTGGTGCTCACCTTCTGAGGTCGGGGCCCGCGGTGGCGGGAGGTCGTCCTGTCCTGCCAGGGTGGGGGCGGTCCCGGGCAGCGGAGCCCGGCGTGGTGCGGAGGTGTGGCAATGGTGCACAGGCTCGTCGTCAGCTACGGACAGCCCGACGACCCGGCGGGGTTCGACACGTACTACCGCGACACGCACACGCCGCTCGCCACGACGATGCCCGGCCTGGTCCGCATGACCACCGGCCACCCGCAGCCGCTGGACCCGTCGCAGTCCGCGCCGTACCTGGTGGCGGAGCTGGACTTCGAGTCCGAGAAGGAGATGGGTGCTGCGTTCAACTCCCCGGAGGGGAAGGCGGCCGCCGAGGACGTCGCCAACTTCGCCACCGGCGGCGCGACCATGACGCACTTCGAGCTGGACGAGGTGCACGCCGCCCGGTGAACGGCGCCCACGCACTCATCCGCACGCTGGTCGCCGCCGGGGTCGACGTCTGCTTCGCCAACCCCGGCACGTCGGAGATGCACTTCGTCGCGGCACTCGACGACGTGCCCGAGATGCGCGGCGTCCTGACCTTGTTCGAGGGCGTCGCGACCGGCGCCGCCGACGGCTACGCGCGCATGGCCGGGAAGCCGGCGGCCACGCTGCTGCACCTGGGCCCCGGGCTGGCCAACGGCCTGGCCAACCTGCACAACGCCCGCCGCGGCCGCGCACCGGTGGTCAACGTGGTCGGCGACCACGCCCGCTCGCACAAGCGGCTGGACGCGCCGCTGGAGTCCGACCTCGACGCCCTGGCCGGCGCGGTGTCGGGCTGGCTGCGCCGCTCGCTGTCGCCGGCCGACGTCGCCGCCGACGCCGCCGAGGCGGTCGCCGAGTCGGCCCGGCGCGGGATCGCCACCCTGGTGCTGCCCGCCGACGTCTCGTGGGAGGACGGCGCCGAGCCGGCCGGGCCGCGGCCGGTGCGCCCGGCTCCCCAGGTGGCGCCGTCGGTGGTGGACGACGTGGCCGCGGTGCTGCGCTCCGGCGAGCCCACCGTGCTGTTCCTCGGCGGGGACGTCGTCGCCAGCGAGGCGGCGCTGCTCGCCGCCGGGCAGGTCGCCGCCGGCACCGGCGCCCGCCTGGTGGCCGAGACGTTCTCCGCGCGGACCGTCCGCGGTGCCGGTCTGCCCGAGCTCCCCAAGCTGCCCTACCCGCCGGAGATGGCGATCGCCGCGCTGGCCGGCACCCGCCACCTGGTGCTGGCCGGGGCTCCGTCTCCGGTGCACTTCTTCGGCTATCCCGGTGTGGCCGGGACGCCGGTGCCCGAGGACTGCACGGTGCACGTGCTGTCCGCGCCCGGTGAGGACGGCGTCGCGGCGCTGCGGGCGCTGGCCGAGGTCGCGGCGCCGGGTGCGCGCGCGGAGGTGCTGGAGGCCTCGCGACCCGAGCTGCCGACCGGCGAGCTGACGCCGCGGGCCATGTCAGCGGTGATCGGGGCGCTGCTGCCGGAGCGGGCGGTCGTGGTCGACGAGGTGCTGACCTCCGGCGTCGGGCTGGCCGAGCTGACCGCCGGGGCGCCGCGGCACGACTGGCTGGGGCTGACCGGCGGCGCGATCGGCGACGGGCTGCCCATGGCCGTGGGCGCCGCCGTGGCCTGCCCGGACCGGCCGGTGCTCGCGCTGCAGGCCGACGGCAGCGCGATGTACACGATCCAGGCGCTGTGGACGATGGCCCGCGAGCAGCTCGACGTCACCGTCGTCGTCTGCGACAACGGCTCCTACGCGATCCTGGAGAACGAGCTGGCGCGGGTGGGTGCGGCCGAGGACGGCAAGCGCGCCGGTGAGCTGCTGCACCTGGGCGGGCCGTCGCTGGACTTCGTCGCGCTGGCCACCGGCCTGGGCGTGCCCGCGACCCGGGCCACGACCGCCGAGGAGCTGGCCGAGCAGCTGCGCGCGGCACTCGCCGCGCCCGGCCCGCACCTGGTCGACGCGGTGCTGCCCGGCCGCAGGTGAGGTGGCCGCGCGGGGCCCGCTGCGGCGCCTGGTCCGCGCGGGACTCGTCGTCGCCGTCGTCCTGGCCGTGCTGACCGGTCTGCTGTGGGGGCTGCAGCGGCGGCTCGTCTACTTCCCCGACGACGGCCCGGTGCCCGCGGCGACCGCGGTGCTGCCCGGCGCCCGGGACGTCGTCCTGGAGACCTCCGACGGGCTGCGGCTGGGGGCCTGGTTCGTGCCCGGCCCCGACCCGGGGGCACCCGCCGTGCTGGTGGCCGACGGCAACGGCGGTCACCGCGGGCTCCGGGCGCCGCTGGCCGCGGCACTGGCCCGGCGGGGGTTGGCGGTGCTGCTGTTCGACTACCGCGGCTACGGCGGCAACCCCGGCAGTCCCAGCGAGGAGGGGCTGGCGCGGGACGTGCGCGCCGCCCGCGCCCACCTGCTGGAGGAGGCCGGGGTGCCGCCGGACCGGCTGCTGTACCTCGGCGAGAGCCTGGGCGCCGCCGTCGTCACCGAGCTGGCGACCGAGCACCCACCGGCCGCGCTGGTGCTGCGCTCGCCGTTCGTCGACCTCGCGGCCGTCGGCGCCGAGCACTACCCGTTCCTGCCGGTCCGCGCGCTGCTGCGCGACCGGTACCCGGTGGCGGAGCGGGTCGCGACGATCCGGGTGCCGACCACGGTGGTGCTCGGGGACGCCGACTCGATCGTCCCGCCGGCGCAGAGCCGCGCCGTCGCCGCGGCGGCGGCCGGCCTGCACCGGCTGGTGGAGGTCCCCGGCGCCGACCACAACGACCGCGTGCTGCTGGACGGCGACCCGCTCGTCGACGCGGTCGTGGAGCTGGCCGGCCGCTGACCGGGGCGGTTGCTGGCCGCCTCAGCGGGCTCAGGCGGTCGCGCGGTAGCAGGTGTACCGGCCGACCCAGCGGTGCACGTCGGAGCCGGTCTCCGCGACCTCGGGAAAGCCGGCCCCGCGCAGCAGGTCCGGGACGTCGTCCACGGCGTGTTCGCGGGTGAACCGGTGCCGGTGACCGGAGTCGCCGGACCCCCCGACGTCCACCAGGTGCAGCGCACCCCCGGGCCGCAGCACCCGGAGCACCTCGCGCATCGCGGTGTCCCGCTCGCCGGCCGGCACGTGGTGCAGCATGAACGAGGAGAGGACGACGTCCACGCTGTCGTCGGCGTAGGGCAGCTCCTCGGCGTGGCCGCGGTCGAGCTGGACGGCCAGCCCGCGGCGACGAGCCTTGCGGTGGGCGCGGGCCAGCGCGGCGAGGTCGGGGTCGAGTCCGACGACGACCGCCGCGGGCTGGTCCCGCTTGGCCGCGAGCAGCAGGTCGCCGGTGCCGCAGCCGATCTCCAGGACGCGCTGACCGGGCCGGAGGTCGGCCTGGTCGAGCAGTCGCCGGCGGATCCGCCGCACGCCGAGCAACCGGTTCAGCGGGTCGTACAGGGGCAGCAGCCACTCGTGCCGCATCCCCGGCAGGAAGCTGCGCTCGCCGCCGGTCACCGCCGTCCGCGTGCCCGTGCTGCCGGCCGTGCTCCCCATGTCGATCCCCTCCGTCCTGGACGATCCTCTGGCCCTCACCGCTACTCTCGGCGGCTGTAGGCAGGGCGACAAGGGCGGGACGTCGGTCGGGATGGGACCATCTTCGGGACCTCGGCGGCCGGTCGGCCGGCCGCTGACCGGTCGCCGGGTCGACGGTGCGCCGGTCTACGCGTACGAGCGGGTCGCGGGGCGGCCACCGGTGACCGTCACCCGCCACGGGGGGACCTCCGGACCACCCGGGGGCCGGCTGCACGGCGCACACGCCCACGACTTCCTCGTGCTGAGCCTGGTCGAGCGCGGCGCCGGGCGGCTGTGCCTGGACGGCCGGTGGTGGGAGGTCACCACCGGGGACCTCCTCGTGGTCGCTCCGGGGGAGGTGGTGGTCCCGGAGTGGCGCGGGGACGCCGACGGGGTGGTGGTGTGGTCCGCCCTCTTCCCGCCGGACGCGGTGGAGCGGCGCAGCCCCGGCTCGTTCGGGTCCTGGCGGGCCCACCCGCTGCTGTTCCCGTTCGTCGGCCACCGGGCCGGCGGTGTCCAGCGGCTGTCGGTGCCCGAGGCGGACCGGCCCGCGTGGTCACGACGGTTCGCCGAGCTGGACCGCGAGCTGGAGGAGCGGCGGGAGGGGTACGCCGAGGCCGCGCTGGCCCGGTTGACCCTGCTGCTGGTGGAGCTGGCCCGGCTGGCGGCCGACGTCCCGGGGCACCTGCGGCTGCGCGACGACCCGCTGCTGGCCGCGGTCTTCGACGTCGTCGAGCGGCGGTACGCCGAGCCGATCTCGTTGCGCGAGGTGGCCGACGCGGTGGGGTTGTCGGCCGGGCACCTGACGACGGTGGTCGGCCGGCGCACCGGGCGGACGGTGCAGCAGTGGATCACCGAGCGGCGACTCGCCGAGGCCCGGCGGCTGCTCGCCGAGACCGACCTGACGGTGCAGGCGGTGGCCGGCCGGGTGGGCTACGCCGATGCGGGTTATCTGATCCGGCGGTTCCGCGCCGCGCATGGCGTCCCGCCGCAGGAGTGGCGCCGGGCGGGCCGCTCCTCCTGAGGGGCACCGGCCGCTGCTGCCGTCGAGCGGTGGCCGCCGGCGCCTGTGCCCTCCGCCCACGTGGCGGGTGCCCCTCCCGGCCGCGAGCATGGGGGCTCCGACGACAGGGGAGGCCGGGATGGACGCCGCAGCGCTGCGCGACCTGCAGGCACCGCTGAAGCAGTACCGCGACGACCCGGCGTCGGCGTGCGTCAGCATGCACGCCGACGCCGCCTTCGCCGACCCCGGGGTCACCTGCACCGTGCAGACCTGGGCCGGGCCCGCCCGCGCCGGGCTGCACACCT
>DASQXT010000226.1:0-4400 GCA_035639575.1 Geodermatophilus sp. | reverse complement strand
GTCGACGGGGTGGAGGCCGGCCGGCCGCGCATCCTGGTCGGCAACGACGCCAAGGTCGTCGACCTGCTGGTCCGCCTGGCGCCGCGGCTGTACCCGGTGCTGGTCGCCCGCGCGGAGCGCCGCTTCTCCTGACCGTCCCCGAGCCCGGCCCGCCCCGCGGCCACGGTTCAGCAGGTCGCAGGTGGGAAGTCCCGGGGACGTGGCCCGGTCCGTGCTGATCATCGAGGACGACGACCGCATCCGGCGAATCGTCTCGATCACGCTCCGCCGGCGCGGCCTGCTGGGCCAGGTTCAGCGCGATCGCCAGCTCCCGGGTGGCCTACTCGCTCACCGGCCGCAGCACCTCCGGGCGCGGCCCACCGCTCCACGGACATCCCCCGGGCTCCCCCTGGGCCCGGTCGGCGCTGGCGGGCCGGGAGGCGGCGAACGCAGCCACCGCCCGCGCCCGGACCGCGACCTGCCGGGCGATCTCCCGATCCGCGGCCTGCACCGCGCCCAGCGGACCGGTCGCCCACCCCACGACAGGCGTGTCACCCAGGCAGTGGGAGAGTCGTGGCCGCCGGGGCCCACGTTGCCGCGGAGCCCGCGGCAGCTCGCACTGGTCGCAGCCATGGAGCTCAGAAGCCGTGCCGGGCCCCAGCGCCACGCCTCCCCGCGCCGACGTCGCGCACGACGTCTCTCATCCCCCTGACACCCGGGCGCGACCCGACGGTGACGCACGTCTCGGCAGCAGGCGGGAAGCTCTCCGCATATCGTTGCGTAATACAACTTGCGACGCGGCCGAGAGAGCTGCTGACCACCTCCCTGGTACCCGCGCACGGCCGGCGGCCGTCATCCGCAAAGGACACTGCATGAGCACCACGCACCGGGCCACGAGGCCGGTTGCCGTCGAGTCCGCCATGACGCGCCGCGAGACGCTCGAGGCGCTGAGCGGCCTGCTGATGGCCCTCTTCGTCGGCCTGCTGAGCACCACGATCGTCGCGAACGCGCTGCCGACGATCACCGCCAGGCTCGAGGGCACCCAGTCGCAGTACACCTGGGTCGTCACCGCCGCCCTGCTGGCGGCCACGGCGTCGACGCCCATCTGGGGCAAGCTCGCCGACCTCTACAGCAAGAAGCTGCTGGTCCAGCTCGCGATCGTCGTCTTCGTCATCGGCTCCGCGCTCTGCGGCCTCACCCAGTCGATGGGCATGCTCATCGGGTTCCGGGTGCTCCAGGGCATCGGGATGGGCGGCCTGCAGTCCCTGGTCCAGGTCGTCATCGGGGCCATGATTCCGCCGCGCGAGCGGGGCAAGTACTCCGGTTACCTGGGCGCGGTCATGGCCGTGGCGACCGTGGGCGGCCCGCTGCTCGGTGGCGTCATCGTCGACACCTCGTGGCTCGGCTGGCGCTGGACGTTCTACGCCTGCGTGCCGCTGGCCCTCATCGCCCTCGTGCTGCTGCAGAAGACGCTGCACCTGCCGACCGTGCGCCGGAGGGTGAGCATCGACTGGCTGGGTGCCACGCTCGTCACCGCCGCGGTCAGCGACCTGCTCATCTGGGTGACCTTCGCCGGCAACGAGTTCGACTGGGTCTCCTGGCAGTCGGCGGCCATGGCCGGCGGCGGCCTCGTCGCCCTGCTGCTCACCGTGCTCGTCGAGAGCCGGGTGCGTGAGCCGATCATCCCGCTGCCCATCGTGCGGGACCGCACGACCGCGCTGGCGATCATCGCCTCGATCGCGGTCGGCGTCGGGATGTTCGGCGCCTCGGTCTTCTTCGGTCAGTACTTCCAGATCGCCCGCGGCTGGTCGCCGACCAAGGCCGGGCTGGCGACGATCCCGATGATCGGCGCGCTGCTGGTCTCCTCCACGGTCTCCGGCCAGCTCGTCACCCGGTTCGGGAAGTGGAAGATCTACCTGGTCACCGGCACGATCCTGCTGGTCGCCGGCATGGGCCTGCTCGGCACGATCGACCACGAGACCGACTACGCGGTCATGGCCACCTACATGGCGCTGCTCGGCCTCGGCGTCGGCATGACCATGCAGAACCTGGTCCTGGCGGTGCAGAACACCGTCGACCTCCGCGACATCGGCGCCGCGACCTCCGTGGTCACCTTCTTCCGCTCCATGGGCGGTGCCGCCGGCGTCTCGGTCCTGGGCTCGATCGCCGCCAACCGGGTCAGCGACGGGGTGGCCCAGGGCCTGGTGGCGATGGGCCTGCCCGCGCCGCAGGGCGGTGGCTCGGAGTCCCTCGACCTGACCGGGCTCCCCGCCCCGGTGCAGGGCCTGGTCCGGGCCGTCTACGGCGACGTCATCGGCGACGTGTTCGTCTTCGCGGCGGTCATCTCCGCGGTCGCGGTGCTCGCCGTCCTGTTCATCAAGGAGGTGCCGCTGCGCCGCAGCAACACCCCCGGCGAGGCCGCCGCTCCCGCGACCGCCGCTCCGGCCGCCACCGCGGAGGCCCCTCGCGCGCCGCAGACCGCGCCGCAGGTGCAGCCCGTCCCCGTGTCCGTCGCCGCGAGCGCGAACGGCGCGGCGCCCGGCCTCAACGGCAACGGGCACCACGCCGACGGACGGTTGGTGCTGGGCCGGGTGCTGCGCGGCGACGGCCGGCCGCTGGCCGGCGCGTCGGTCACGCTGGCCGACGTCACCGGGCGCCAGGTCGACCGCGCCAGCACCGGCGACGACGGCGGCTACCGCCTGCGGCCGGGCACCGGCGGCACGTACCTGCTCATCGCCGCGGCGCCGCAGCTGGCCCCGAACGCCGCCATGGTCGCCGTGGCCGACTCCGCCGTGCACCGGGACGTCGTCCTGGCCGGCAGCGGCGAGGTCCGCGGCACCGTGTGCGGGGCGACCGGCGGGCCGCTGCCCGGGGCGCTGGTCACCCTGACCGACGTCCAGGGCGAGGTGGTGGCGAGCACCACGACCGCCGCCGACGGGACGTTCGCGCTCGGCGAGCTGCTGGCCGGGGTCTACACCCTGACCGCCCAGGCGCCGGGGCACCAGCCCGTCGCCGGCACGGTCGACCTGCCCGACGGCGGCACCGTCGTCCGGGACCTCGTCCTCGTCGGCGGCGCCCGGCTCAGCGGCACCGTCCGCGCCGCCAGCGACCGGCGTCCGCTGCCGGAGGCGACGGTCACCCTGCTCGACGAGGCGGGCAACGTGCTGGCCACCACCCGCACCGGGGGGGACGGCGGTTACGCCTTCGCCGACCTGCTGCCCGGGGACTACACGGTCACCGCGAGCGGCTTCGCCCCCGTCGCCGAGGCGCTGCGGCTGCCGGCCGGGGCCGAGGTGGCGCACGACATGACGCTGGGGGCGCTGCGGTGAGCGCCGGTCGGCTGGACGTCCGGGACGCCGTCACCGGCACGGTCCTCGGCCGGGACGGCGAGCCGCTGGAGGCGGCCACGGTGACGCTGGTGGACGGCACCGGCCGGCAGCTCGGCCGCGCCGCCGTGGACGCCGCGGGCCGCTTCGCCGTCCCGGCCTCCGCCCCGGGGACGGCGACGGTCATCGTGGCCGCCCCCGGCTGCGTCCCGGTCGCGCGCACCGTGGTCACCGGACCCGCCGGCGGCGACCTCGGGGTGGTCGTGCTGAGCCGCCCCGGCGACTCCGGCACCCCGCGGCCCGGCCGGTGGGTCATCGACCCGGCGCACTCCACGATCGAGGTCACCGCCCGGCACCTGGCCCTCTCGACGGTGCACGGTCGCTTCCGCGACTTCTCCGGCGAGATCGTGGTGGCCGAGCCGCTCGGGGGGTCGCGGTGCGAGGCGGTGATCGACGCCGCCAGCATCGACACCGCCAACGACCAGCGGGACGCGCACCTGCGCTCGGCGGACTTCCTCGACGTCGAGCGCTTCCCCGAGATCCGCTACACCGGCACCGCGGTCGAGCCCGCGGGGCCGGGCCGCTGGACCGTGCACGGCCGGCTGGACCTCGCCGGCACCGCCCGCGACGTGCCGCTGGAGCTGCGCTACGGCGGCACCCGGCCCGATCCGTGGGGCGGTGTGCGGGCGGGCTTCACGGCCAC
Organism: Geodermatophilus sp.; assembly: GCA_035639575.1. Lineage (GTDB taxonomy): Bacteria > Actinomycetota > Actinomycetes > Mycobacteriales > Geodermatophilaceae > Geodermatophilus. Next base: position 392 of record DASQXT010000226.1, on the reverse strand, counting down.
CGCCCGGCTGGACCGCGAGGACTTCCGGATGAACTGGAACCAGGCCGTCGAGCTGGGCCTCTCCCTCGTCGGCACGCACCTGCTCGTCGAGCTCGAGATCCAGGCCGTGCTGGCCGACTGACCGCTCGACCCCAAGGAGGGCTGACCGATGCCGGACGCAGACGACGACCTGCGTCAGGACCTCGCCGGCGTCGTCCTCGCGGAGCTGCGCGCCGGCCGGACCCGGCTCAGCCCGCCGGCGGTGGCCGCCCTGCGCATCCTGGGCGGCGAGCCGCGGCGGTCCCCCGCGCCGCGGCCGGCGCGCCGCGGCCGGCTCGCCGTGGCGGGCGGAGCGGCAGCCGCGGTGATCGCCGGCGGGGCGGTCCTGGCCGCCACCGCGGGCGACCAGCAGC
>DASQXT010000225.1:0-7098 GCA_035639575.1 Geodermatophilus sp. | reverse complement strand
ACGACCTTGGCGACGGCGTCGCGGCGCAGGGTGATGACCAGCCGGCGGCCCACGCGGTCGCTGGACTCGTCGGCGATCTCGCTGATGCCCTGCAGCCGGCCGTCGCGGACGGCGTCGGCGATCGCCTCGGCCAGGTTGTCCGGGTTGACCTGGTAGGGCAGCTCGGTGACGACCAGCTGCACCCGGCCCCGGGTGTCCTCCTCGACGGTGACGACGGCCCGCATGCGCACCGAGCCGCGGCCGGTGCGGTAGGCCTCCTCGATGCCCTCGCGGCCGACGATAAGGCCGGCGGTCGGGAAGTCCGGGCCGAGGACGCGCTGCATGCAGGCGGTGAGCGCCTCCTCCGGCTCGGCGTCCGGGTGCTCGAGCATCCAGAAGACCGCGGAGGCCACCTCGCGCAGGTTGTGCGGGGGCATGTTGGTGGCCATGCCGACGGCGATGCCGGCCGAGCCGTTGATCAGCAGGTTGGGGATGCGCCCGGGCAGGACCAGGGGCTCCTGGTTCTTGCCGTCGTAGTTGGGCTGGAAGTCGACGGTGTCCTCGTCGATGTTGGCCAGCATCTCCATGGCCAGCGGGGTCAGCCGGGCCTCGGTGTAGCGCATGGCCGCCGCGGGGTCGTTGCCCGGGGAGCCGAAGTTGCCCTGGCCGTCGATCAGCGGGTAGCGCATCGACCAGGGCTGGGCCAGCCGCACGAGGGCGTCGTAGATCGCCGAGTCGCCGTGCGGGTGGTAGTTGCCCATCACCTCACCGACGACGCGGGCGCACTTGACGTAGCTGCGGTCGGGGCGGAAGCCCTGGTCGTACATCGCGTACAGCACACGCCGGTGCACCGGCTTGAGGCCGTCGCGGACCTCGGGCAGCGCGCGGCCGACGATGACCGACATCGCGTAGTCGATGTAGCTGCGCTGCATCTCCTGCTGGAGGTCGACCGGCTCGATGCGGTCGCGGGCAGGGGTCTCGGTCACGGTTCAGTTCTCCACAGGTGAGGACCCCGTCCTCCCACCCTCGCAGGCTCGGGGCGGGACCCGGGACGGGGCCGGGCTGGTGCAGGGGCAGGCGCGGCCCCTCGCCCCCCGCCGCCAGCACGCGACCGACGAGGGGCGAAGGGGTCCGCTCACACGTCGAGGAAGCGGACGTCCTTGGCGTTGCGGGTGATGAAGCTGCGGCGGGCGTCGACGTCCTCGCCCATGAGCACGCTGAACAGCTCGTCGGCGGTCGCGGCGTCCTCGAGGGTCACCTGCAGCAGGATCCGCGTCTCCGGGTTCATCGTGGTCTCCCACAGCTCGGTCGCGTTCATCTCGCCGAGCCCCTTGAACCGCTGGATGCCGTCGTCCTTGGGGATCTTGCGACCGGCCTCGGCGCCGGCCTTGAGCAGCGCGTCGCGCTCGCGGTCGGAGTAGGCGTACTCGTCACCGACCTTGCCGCCCCACTTGATCTTGTACAGCGGCGGCTGGGCCAGGTAGACGTGCCCGGCCTCGACCAGCGGCCGCATGAAGCGGAACAGCAGGGTCAGCAGCAGGGTGCGGATGTGCTGGCCGTCGACGTCGGCGTCGGCCATCAGCACGATCTTGTGGTAGCGCAGCTTCGACAGGTCGAACTCGTCGTGGATGCCGGTGCCGAAGGCCGTGATCATCGACTGGACCTCGGTGTTCTTGAGGACCCGGTCGATGCGCGCCTTCTCGACGTTGATGATCTTGCCGCGGATCGGCAGGATCGCCTGGAACATCGAGTCGCGGCCGGACTTGGCCGAGCCACCGGCCGAGTCGCCCTCGACGATGTAGACCTCGGAGTTGCGCGGGTCGGTCGAGCGGCAGTCGGCCAGCTTGCCGGGCAGGCCGGTCGAGTTCAGCGGGTTCTTCCGCGCCAGCTGGCGGGCCTGCTGGGCGGCACGGCGGGCGCGCGCGGCCGAGCTGGCCTTGGTGATGATCTGCTTGGCCTCGGTCGGGTTGGCCTCGAACCAGTGCCCGAGCTGCTCGTTGCAGACCCGCTGCACGAAGCCCTTGACCTCGGTGTTGCCGAGCTTGGTCTTGGTCTGGCCCTCGAACTGCGGGTCGCCGAGCTTCACCGAGACGATGGCGGCCAGGCCCTCGCGGATGTCCTCACCCGTGAGCTTCTCGTCCTTGCCCTTGAAGAGCTTCTTCTCCTCGGCGTAGCGGTTGACGATCGAGGTCAGCGCCGCACGGAAGCCCTCCTCGTGGGTGCCGCCCTCGTGGGTGTTGATGATGTTGGCGAAGGTGTGCACCGACTCCGAGTAGGCCTCGGACCACTGCATCGCGATGTCCACCGACATCGCCGTGTCGTTCTTGCCGGTGCCGTCGGCGGAGAAGCCGATGACCGAGCGGTGGATCGGCGTCTTGGTCCGGTTCAGGTAGGCGACGTAGTCCTTCAGGCCGCCCTCGTAGAAGTACGTGACCTCGGTCGGCTCGAACGCCGGCGCCTCGGACTGGGGGGCCGGGGCCTCCTCGGCGAGCGACACCTCCTCGCCCATCCCGGTCTCGGCCTTGCCGTGCCCCGGGCGCTCGTCGCGCAGGACGATCCTCAGGCCGGCGTTGAGGAAGGCCATCTCCTGCAGGCGGCGGCTGATCGTGTCGAACGAGTAGGTCGTCGTCTCGAAGATGTTCGGGTCGGCCCAGAAGGTGATCTGGGTGCCGACCTTCTTCGTGGGCCCGATCTTCTCCAGCGGGGAGGGCTTGGCCTCGGCGTAGTGCTGGTGCCACTCGGTGCCGTCGCGCCAGATGCGCACGTCGAGCTCGGTGGACAGCGCGTTGACGACGGTGACGCCGACGCCGTGCAGACCGCCGGAGACGCCGTAGCTCTTGCCGTCGAACTTGCCGCCCGCGTGCAGGATGGTCATGACGACCTCGACGGTCGGGCGCTTCTCGACCGGGTGCATGTCGACCGGGATGCCGCGGCCGTTGTCCTCCACCCGGACGCCGCCGTCGGCGAGCAGGGTGACCCGCACCGTGTCGCAGTAGCCGGCCAGGGCCTCGTCGACGGCGTTGTCGACGACCTCCCAGACCATGTGGTGCAGGCCCCGCTCACCGGTCGAGCCGATGTACATGCCGGGACGCTTGCGGACCGCCTCGAGACCCTCGAGGACGGTGATGGAGCTGCCGGAGTAGGCGTCAGCCTGGGCGTCGGTCTTCGGTCGAGCGACCACGTGTGGCCCTTCTGTCGCGCACCCGGTGGCAAGGCGCCCCGATCGCGGACAGGGGCGCAGAACGGCTCTCAGCCGGATGCTGGCGGTTTCTGCTCTCCACGATACCGGGTGGTACGACAGGAATGCCGCCGTCCCGGCCCTCACGTCGTGTCTGCGCCACTCGCAGCACGTCTGCCACCACGGGTGTTGGCCCCGGGCCCGACACGCCGTCCCCGGGGCGCTGGGAGAACGGTGTCACCCGACCCGTTCCGGTGGCCGTGGCCACCGTCGGCCCCCGGCACGTGCACCCGGCGTCGCGGGTGCCGGGTCGGGGCACGAGCCGAGCGGGCCGGGCGTTCCCGCCGGACACTCGGGACATGGCCGAGACCGACGGCACCACCTCCACCCCGACGGCGCAGACCTGCCTCGTCACCGGGGCCACCGGGTACATCGGCGGGCGGCTCGTGCCCGAGCTGCTCGCCGCCGGGCACCGGGTGCGGGTGATGACCCGATCGCCCGAGCGGCTGCGCGACCAGCCGTGGGCCGGTCGGGTCGAGACCGCCCGGGCCGACGCGGGCGACGCCGAGGCGGTCGCGGCGGCCTGCGCCGGGGTCGACGTCGTCTACTACCTCATCCACGCGCTGGGCACCGGCACGGAGTTCGAGGAGACCGACCGGCGGACGGCGTGGGTGATGGCGCGCGCCGCGCGGGAGGCCGGCGTGGGCCGGCTGGTCTACCTCGGCGGCCTCGAACCCCGGGGTGAGGAGCTCTCCCCGCACCTGCGCTCGCGCGCCGAGGTCGCCGAGATCCTGCTCGGCTCCGGCGTCCCGACCGCCGTCCTGCGGGCCGCGGTGGTGCTGGGCTCGGGGTCGGCGTCCTTCGAGATGCTGCGCTACCTGACCGAGCGGCTCCCGGTCATGGTCACCCCGCGCTGGGTGCACAGCCGGATCCAGCCGATCGCCATCCGCGACGTGCTGCGCTACCTGGTCGGCTGCGCGACGCTGCCGGCCGACGTGCACCGGTGCTTCGACATCGGGGGCCCCGACGTCATGACCTACCTGGAGATGATGCAGCGCTTCGCCGCGGTGGCCGGGCTGCCCAGGCGGCGGATCCTGCCCGTCCCGGTGCTCAGCCCGGGGCTGTCGAGCCACTGGGTCGGCGTCGTCACCCCCGTGCCGGCGTCGATCGCCCGTCCGCTGGTGGAGTCGCTGCGCAACACCGTCGTCTGCTCCGAGCACGACATCGCGCAGTACGTGCCCGACCCGCCGGAGGGGCTGCTCGGCTTCGACGAGGCGGTGCGGCTGGCGATCCAGCGGGTCAAGGACCAGACCGTGGCCACCCGCTGGTCGTCGGCGTCCACGCCCGGGGCGCCGTCGGACCCGCTGCCCACCGATCCCCACTGGGCCGGCGGCACCCTCTACCTCGACGAGAAGACCCGGGACACCGACGCCTCACCGGAGGCGCTGTGGCGGGTGGTCGAGGGGATCGGCGGGGAGACCGGCTGGTACTCGTTCCCGCTGGCCTGGGAGGTGCGCGGCTGGCTGGACCGGGCCGTCGGCGGGGTCGGCCTGCGGCGGGGACGGCGCTCCGCGTCGGACCTCTACGTCGGCGACGCCCTGGACTTCTGGCGGGTCGAGGCGCTCGAGGAGGGCCGGTTGCTGCGGCTGCGCGCCGAGATGCGGCTGCCCGGGCTGGCCTGGCTGGAGTTCCACGTGGAACAGGGGGACGGACGCACCCGGCTGCGCCAGCGAGCGACGTTCAAGCCGAACGGCCTGTTCGGCAACCTCTACTGGTGGGTGCTGGTGCCCTTCCACGGCCCGATCTTCGGCGGGATGGTGCGGAACATCTGCCGCGCCGCGGAGCAGGGCACGGCCGCCGCCCGCGGTCAGGAGCGCACCCGCGCGGCGTGAAAGAGGACCCCTCTGCCCCCCACCACTCGCAAGCTCGCGGCGGGGCCCTGCAGAGGGGCCGAAGGGCGGGCCGGTAGGCCGACGATCACACGAGCAGCTGGGCGGCGGCGAGCTCGCGGTAGAGGGGGCTGGTCTCCACCAGCTCCTCGTGGGTGCCGCTGGCGACCACCCGCCCGGCGTCGAGGACGACGATCCGGTCGCTGTCGAGCACGGTCGACAGCCGGTGCGCGACCACCAGCAGCGCCCGGTGGGCGGACGCGGCGGCCAGGGTGTCGCGCAGCAGCGCCTCGTTGCGGGCGTCGAGGCTGGCGGTCGGCTCGTCGAGCAGCAGCAGCGCCGGGCGGGCCAGCAGCGACCGGGCGATCGCCAGCCGCTGCCGCTCGCCGCCGGACAGCAGCACGCCGTCGTCCCCCACCGGCACGTCCAGCCCGCGCGGCGAGCGCTGCACCACGTCGGTGAGCCCGACGTCGGCCAGCACCGCCCACAGCTCGGGGTCGGTCGCGTGCGGCGCGGCCAGCAGCAGGTTGTCGCGCACCGACCCGGCCAGCACCGGCGCCTCCTGCTCGACGTAGCCCAGCCGGGCGCGCAGCGCGGCCCGCGGCAGGTCGCGGACGTCGGCCCCCGCCCACCGGATCGCCCCCGCGGTCAGCGGGTAGAAGCCCTCGACCAGGGCGAGCACGGTCGACTTGCCCGCCCCCGACGGCCCGACCAGCGCCACCCGGCTGCCGGCCGGCACGCTCAGCGAGACCCCGTGCAGCACGTCGGTGCCGTCCGGGTAGCGGAACGACACGTCGTCCAGCTCCAGCAACGGGACCTCCGCGGACTGCGGGGTCGCGGGCACGGCCAGCACCGCCCCACCCCGCTCGGGCCGCGCGTCGTCCTCCGGCTCGAGCACGAGCACCTCCTGCACCCGCGCCAGCGCGCCCAGCCCGCTCTGCAGCTGGGTCCAGGCCCCGATCGCCCGGCCCAGCGGCATGACCAGCAGGAACAGGTAGAGGATGAACGCGACCAGGTCGGCGACGGCGATCGAGCCGGTCGCCACCCGGTAGCCGCCCAGGCCGAGGACGGCGAGGAACGCGCCCTGGACCGCGATCGACCCGGCCGGGCTGACCAGCGCCTGCAGCCGGGCCACCCGCACGCCGGCCTCGTACGCACGGCCGGCGCTGGCCGCGACGACGTCCACCTCGCGCGCGGTCGCGCCACTGGCCCGGATGGTGCGCACCGCCGACAGCGCCCGCTCCACCGCCGCGGTCATCGCGCCGACCTCCTCCTGCGCCTGGCGGGAGAGCCGCTGCACACCACGGGCGACCGACACGACCACCGCCAGCCCGACGGCGACCGAGCCCACGGTGACCAGCAGCAGCCACCCGTCGACCAGCGCCATCGCCACGACCGCACCCACCGCGACCACCGCGGAGCCGGCGACCTCGACGACCCCGGAGGTCACCGTGGCACGCAGCAGCGTGGTGTCCGCGCCGACCCGCGACATCAGGTCACCGGTGCGCCGCCGGTCGTACTCGGCGATCGGCAGCCGCAGCAGCCGGTCGGCCAGCGTCCGCCGGGTGGAGAGCACGACGCCCTCGGCGGTGCGCTGCAGCAGGTACTCCTGCACCGCGCCCAGCGCCGAGGACGCCAGCAGGATGACGACGAGCAGGCCGACGGCGGGCAGCAGCGCCCGGCCGGCCCCCACGGCCTCGATGACCCGGGCCACCAGCGCCGGCTGGGCCAGCGCGCCGGCGGCCGCGACCAGCGAGAGGACGGCGGCCGCGGCCAGCGGTCGGCGGTGCGGCCGGACCAGGGGCCACAGCTGCCGCAGGGTCGCGCGGGCCGCGGTCTCCGCGAGGGCGGTGCGCACCGGACCCGGACGCCGCGGGCTCAGAGGGCGGGGGCTCAGAGGGCGGGGGCCAGGGCGCCGACCATCGCGGTCAGCAGCCGGGCGTGGTGCTCGATCAGCTGCGGCCGGTGCCCGTCGGGACGGATCGCTGCCAGGTGACCGGCCGCCGTCCAGAACTCGTCGCCGTCGTCGGTCCCCAGCAGCAGCCCGCGCAC
>DASQXT010000224.1:0-2036 GCA_035639575.1 Geodermatophilus sp. | reverse complement strand
GTCGATCGCCGCGGCCTCGAGCAGGTCCTTGTTGACCGACTGCAGCCCGGCCAGGTAGATCACCGCGGCGTACCCGACGTTCTTCCAGACGTAGACGATGATCACCATGACCAGCGTCAGCGTCGGGTCGTTGAACCACTGCGGGCTGCTGCTGCCGACCAGCCGCAGCAGGTAGCCCAGGACACCGACCACCGGGTCGAAGATGAACAGCCAGACCAGGCCGACGCCGACGCCGGAGAGCACGAACGGCGAGAAGACGGCGGCCCGGGCGAAGCCGACCCCCCGCACCCGCTTGTTGAGGGCCAGGGCCACCAGCAGGCCGAGCACCATCGAACCGCCGACCGTGGCCACGGTGAAGACGGCCGTGGTGACCAGGACGCTCTGCGTGTCCGGGGAGGTGAAGAACTCCCGGTAGTTGCCGAGCCCGACGGGGTTGGCCACCGGGGAGCCCAGGGTCCAGTTCAGCGTCGAGTAGTAGATGTTCGACAGCAGCGGCCGGTACGTGAACAGCGCGATGAGCAGGAGGTTCGGCGTCGCGAACGCCAGGAACACCAGGTAGTCACGGCGCGAGCGGCGGCTGAACCGCTTGCGCCGTGGCCGCGGCGCGTCGGGACGGACCAGGGATGCGGGCGCGTTCGCCCGTGCCGCCTCGGTGGTCGTCACCGGCGCCACGACTGCTGCTCGACCACACCGACCAACCCCTCTCACGACGACCGCCGGCCCACGGCCGTCGATCAGACTGCGGCAGGCGTCCGACTGCTCGGCCACCGCACGGTGACGCGGAGCGTAACGCCGGGGGACCTTCTGCGTTCACATCTGCGAGACGGACTCGACCGGGATCCCGCTCAGCCGCGCCCCGGCAGCCCCGTCGCGAGCACCCTAGATTGGGACGGCGTGACCACCCTCGCGTCCCCCGTCCGGCTCACCCAGTACGCGCACGGCGGCGGCTGCGCCTGCAAGATCCCGCCCGGCGAGCTCGAGGCCGTCGTGGCCGGCCTCACCGCGACGGGTCCGGTCGACCCGGGGGCGGAGCTGGTCGTCGGCCTGGACGACGGCGACGACGCCGCGGTCGTGCGCACCGCGGGCGGCCAGGGGCTCGTGCTGACCACGGACTTCTTCACCCCGGTGGTCGATGACGCGTACACCTTCGGCCGGATCGCCGCCGCCAACGCGCTCTCCGACGTCTACGCCATGGGTGGCTCCCCCGTCGTGGCGGTGAACCTGCTCGGCTGGCCGCGGGACGTGCTGCCGGCCGAGCTGGCCGCCGAGGTGCTGCGGGGCGGGCTGGAGGTGGCCCACCAGGCCGGCTGCCACGTGGGTGGCGGGCACTCCATCGACGACCCGGAGCCCAAGTACGGCATGGCGGTGACCGGCCTGGTCGACCTCGACCGGTTGATCCGCAACGACACCGCGGTGGCCGGGACCGCGCTGTCGCTGACCAAGCCGCTGGGTGTGGGCGTGCTCAACAGCCGGCTGAAGAACACAGGGGAGGTGTCCGAGGAGGCGGTGGCCTCGATGACCGCGCTGAACGCCGAGGCGTCCCGGGCCGCGGTGGCCGCAGGCATCCGGGCGGGCACCGACGTCACCGGCTTCGGGCTGCTCGGCCACCTGTTCAAGATGGCCCGGGCCAGCGGCGTGACCGCGGTGGTGGACGCCGCCGCCGTCCCGTACCTGACCGGGGCCCGGCAGGCGCTGGCCGACGGCTGGGTGTCCGGCGGCACCCGGCGCAACCTGGACTGGGTGCGCCCGCACGCGGACCTGTCCGCGGTGTCGGAGGACGAGGCGCTGCTGCTGGCCGACGCGCAGACCTCCGGCGGGCTGCTGCTGGGCGGCGAGGTCCCCGGCGCGCCGGTGATCGGCGAGTTCGTGCCCCGTCAGGAGGCCGTCGTCGTCGTCCGTTAGCGTCCGATCATGCTCGCCGCCTTCGTCTCGAAGCCCGCGCCGGACGACCCGCTCTCGGTCCTGGAGGTCGGGGAGCGGCCCGAGCCGGAGGCGCCGGACGGGTGGACCACGGTGCAGGTCCGGGCGGTCTCGCT
>DASQXT010000223.1:0-10919 GCA_035639575.1 Geodermatophilus sp. | reverse complement strand
AGTGCCAGCGCCCGTGACCCGTCGTCCGGGCGCCGGGGCTCCGGGAGGAGCGCCGCCCGACGCGTCGACCGGTACGGGGAGGTGTCACCGTGGCGCACGACGAACGCCGCCTGCAGGTCCTGCGGGCGATCGTCCAGGACTACGTGTCGACGAACGACCCGGTGGGCAGCAAGGCCCTCGCCGAGCGGCACGACCTGGGCGTCTCGCCGGCCACCATCCGCAACGACATGGCCGTGCTCGAGGAGCAGGGCTACATCACCCAGCCGCACACCAGCGCCGGCCGGGTGCCCACCGACAAGGGCTACCGGCTCTTCGTCGACCGGCTCTCGGCGCTCAAGCCGCTCTCGGTCGCGGAGAAGCGGGCGATCGAGCGCTTCCTCGACGGCGCGGTCGACCTGCACGACATCCTCAGCCGGACCGTGCGGCTGCTGGCCCAGCTGACCCACCAGGTCGCCGTCGTCCAGTACCCGACGCTCTCGCGCAGCGCCGTCCGCCACCTCGAGGTGGTGCAGGTGGCCACCGCCCGGGTGCTGCTGGTGCTGATCACCGACACCGGCCGGGTGGAGCAGCGGCTGGTCGACTGCCCGGTGGACGTCGACCGCGACGACGTCGCCGAGCTGCGCACGCTGCTCAACCAGACCTTCGCCGGGGCCAAGCTCGCCGACGCCGCCGCCCTGGTGCCCGACCTGCTGGAGACCGCGCCGCCGAACCTGCGCCGGCTGGTCGCCGCCATCGGCGCGGTCCTGGTGGAGACGCTGGTGGAGCCGGGGGACGACCGCCTGGTCGTCGGGGGTACGGCGAACCTCGCGCGGGTCGCGGTCGACTTCCCCGGCAGCCTGCGCCCGCTGCTGGAGGCGCTGGAAGAACAGGTCGTCGTCCTGCGGTTGATCAGCGAGGTGGACACCGGAGGCGCTGTGCTCGTGCGGATCGGCGAGGAGAACGCCCACGAGGCGCTCTCCGGTGCATCGGTCGTCTCCGTGGGGTACGGCTCCGGTGACCGCGCCCTCGGCGGGCTGGGCATCGTCGGCCCCACCCGCATGGACTACCCGACCAACATGGCCGCGGTGCGAGCCGTGGCCCGCTACGTCGGCCAGATCCTGGCCGAGAGCTGAGGTAAGAGACTTCTCGATGGCAACCGACTACTACGGCGTGCTGGGCCTGGCCCGCGGAGCCTCCGACGCCGACATCAAGAAGGCCTATCGGCGGCTGGCCCGGGACCTGCACCCCGACGTCAACCCCGACCCGGCGGCCAAGGAGCGCTTCCAGGAGGTCAGCCGCGCCTACCAGGCCCTGACCGACCCGGAGAAGCGCCGCATCGTCGACCTCGGCGGCGACCCGTTCGACAACGGCGCCGGCGCCGGGGCCGGTGGGTTCGGCGGGGCCGGCTTCGGCGGGCTCGGCGACATCATGGACGCCTTCTTCGGCGGCGGGGCCAGCACGCGGGGTCCGCGCAGCCGGGTCCGCGCCGGCGGTGACGCGCTCATCCGGCTCGACCTCGACCTCGACGAGACGGTGTTCGGCACCACCAAGGACATCACCGTCGACACCGCCGTCCTCTGCGACGCGTGCACCGGCGCCGGCACCGCGCCCGGCACCCACGCGACCACCTGCGCCACCTGCTCGGGCCGCGGGGAGGTGCAGAGCGTGCAGCGCTCCTTCCTGGGCCAGGTCGTCGCCTCCCGCCCCTGCCCGACCTGCGCCGGCACCGGGCAGGTCATCCCGGAGCCCTGTCTCAAGTGCGGTGGCGACGGGCGCGTGCGGGCCCGGCGGACCATCCCGGTCAAGGTCCCGGCCGGCGTCGAGGACGGCATGCGGATCCGGCTCACCGGCCACGGCGAGGTCGGTCCCGGCGGCGGTCCGGCCGGCGACCTGTACGTGGAGATCGCCGAGCGGCCGCACGACGTCTTCACCCGGGACGGCGAGGACCTGCACTGCCGGGTCACCCTGCCGATGACCGCCGCCGCGCTGGGCACCACCCTCACCCTGGACACCCTCGACGGCCAGGAGGAGGTCGACATCCGGCCGGGCACCCAGTCGGGCAGCGTGCTCACCCTGCGCGCCAAGGGCGCTCCGCGGCTGCGCGCCACCGGCCGCGGCAACCTGATGGTGCACGTGGAGGTCGAGACGCCGACCCGCCTGGACGCCGAGCAGGAGAAGCTGCTGCGCGAGCTGGCCTCGCTGCGCGGCGAGGACCGTCCGGCCGCCGCCGGTGCCGAGGGCCACGGCGGGCTCTTCTCCCGGCTGTTCAAGTGATGCCGTGAGCAGCGTCCCCACCGACGACCGGCTGCCCGAGCTCGACGGGGCACCCCTGTTCCTGCTCGACGAGCTGCCCGACACCGCCGACCTGCTGGTCGACGGCGCCGAGGGCCGGCACGCCGTCGACGTGCTGCGGCTGACGCCGGGCGAGCGGGTGCGGGTCGGCGACGGCCGCGGCACCGTCGCCGAGGGGGAGGTGGTCGCGGCCGGGCCGCAGGGGCTGCAGGTGCGGGTCGCGGCCCGCCACGAGGTGCCGCCGCCGGCCCTGGAACTGGTGCTCGTGCAGGCGCTGCCGAAGGGCGAGCGCGGTCCGCTGGCCGTCGAGCTGGCCACCGAGCTCGGCGTCGACCGGATCGTGCCGTGGGCGGCCTCCCGCTGCGTGACGCGCTGGCGGGAGGACCGCGCGGCCAAGGGCGTCGCCAAGTGGCGGGCGGCGGCCCGGGCGGCCAGCAAGCAGTCCCGCCGTCCGCGCGTGCCCGAGGTGACCGACGTGCTGACCACCCGCCAGGTGTGCGGGGCGCTGGCCGACGTCGACCTGGCGCTGGTGCTGCACGAGCAGGCCCGCCACCCGATGGCACGCGTCGACCTGCCGCGGTCGGGCTCGATCGCGGTGGTCGTCGGTCCCGAGGGCGGGCTCAGCGACGGCGAGGTGGTCGCGCTGGCCGCCGCCGGCGCCCGCCCGGTGCGGCTGGGCCCGGAGGTGCTGCGCACCTCGACCGCCGGTGCGGCCGCCCTCGCCGCGCTCTCGGTCCGCACCCGCTGGAGCTGACAGTCCGGGTGTGCCGCGACGCGGGGCCCGGAGGGCTCCCGGCGCGGTGCACGGACGGGCTCATCGGCCTGGGGAACGGCACCTGGCCGCGGCGCGGTCCGGTAGGACCGCGGTGTCATCGCCCTCAACGCAGGGCGGTGCGGGCGCGGTCGCTCACCACGTCCACCGCCCAGGTCAGGACGACGACCGCGGCGAGCACCGTCGTCGCCGCGGCCCAGTCGAAGGTCGCCAGCTCCGAGGCCAGCAGCGCACCGAGGCCGCCGGCGCCCAGCAGGCCGACGAGCACCGTGTCGCGGATGGCCACCTCCCACCGGTACAGCGCGTAGGCCAGCACCGGCCCGGCCGCCCCCGGCAGCACCCCGTAGAGCCACGCCCCCGCCGGCCGGGCGCCCAGCGCGGTGAGCGCCGCCCGCGGCCGCGGGTCGAGCTCCTCGGTGGCCTCCGCCGCCAGCCGGCCCAGCACCCCCAGCGTGTAGAGGCCGAGCGCCAGCGCGCCGGGCAGCACCCCGGGCAGCAGCACGAAGAGCAGCACCAGCGCCCACACCGGCGGCGGCACCGCGCGCAGCAGGAGCAGGCCGCCGCGCACCAGCGCCCCCGCGACCCGCCGTCCGGGGGACGACCTCCCCGCCGGCCGCGCCGCCGGACCGGCCAGCAGCACCGCACCCAGCAGCGCGACCGCGATCGCGATCACCGACATCTGCACCGTGTCCACCGCCAGCACGCCGATGGTGCGCAGCAGGTCGCCGTCGGTCGCCGGGGGCCAGGCCGCGCCCAGCACGTGGTGCAGCTGCGTGACCGTGCGCTGCGACACCAGCGACGCCGGCGACAGCGCCAGGTACCAGCACGACCACCCGGCCAGGACGACGGTGCCGGCGACCGCCGCGGTGAGCACCGGGTCGCGGCGGGCGGACGACGGCGGTGCGGCCAGCCGCCGGCGCAGCGCCCGCCCGGCGACGTCGGCGGCCAGGCAGAGCAGCGACAGCGCGTAGACCGCGCTCCACACCTGCTCCCAGCGCAGCGACGCGAACGACAGCGCCAGCTGGTAGCCCAGCCCGCCGGCGCCGACCATCCCGAGGACGACGGCCGAGCGGACGGCGCACTCCAGCCGGTAGAGGGCGTAGGCGAGCAGCCCGCCCGCGGCCGGCGGCAGCAGTCCGTAGAGCGCGGCCGCCGTCCGCCCGGCCCCGGCCGCCCGCAGCGCCCGGTAGGCCCCGTGCGGGACCTCGTCGACCAGGTCGGCGAACACCTTGGCGGTCACCGCGCCGTAGGGGATCCCGATGGCCAGCACGCCCACCCACGGGTCCAGGCCGAGCACGTTGACCAGCAGCAGGCCCCACACCGCCTCGTGCAGGCCCCGCGGGACGGCGAGCACGCCGCGGGCGGCCAGCCAGCCGGCGCGGCGCCGTCCCCACGTGGTGCGCGCGACCAGCAGGGCCCCGACCGCGCCGAGCACCAGCGCCAGCGCGGTGCCGGCCGCGGCGTAGGCGACGGTGACCAGCGCCGACCGGGCGAGCAGGCCGAGGAACGCCGCGTCGACCGCCGGGTCCAGGGCCGCGGCGGCGAACCGGCCGAACTGCGCCGTCCCGCCGGGGTTGAGCACGTCGCCGCTGAACAGCCCGGCGCCCGCCAGCGACCAGACCAGCACCGCCGCCGCGCCCAGGCCCCAGGCCCAGCGGCGCCGGTCGCGCCGGAGCGGCGGGGCGGTCGGCCGGGTCGGACGGGTCGGACGGTCGACGGTCAGGGTCACGGCCGTGCTCTGGCCTCCGCGTGACCTCGCGAGCTCGGTCACGTGGCCACCCCGTAGAACTCCGCGAGGTCGACGTCCGACAGCGCGGCGACCGGCCGGTCGAGCACCACCCGGCCCCCGGCGAGGCCGATCACCCGGTCGCAGTGCCGGCGCACCAGCCCGGGGTCGTGCAGCGCCGCGACCAGCGCGCCGCCACGGGTCGCCGCCAGTTCCCCGAGCAGCGTCAGCGCCCGGTCGGCGAGCACCGGGTCCAGGGCGGACGCCGGCTCGTCGGCCAGCACGAGGTCCGGCTGCTGCACCAGCAGGCGCGCGACGGCCACCCGCTGCCGCTGGCCGCCGGAGAGCCGCTCGGTGCGCTCGAAGGCGCGGTCGGCCAGCCCCACCCGGTCCAGGGCGGCCAGCACCTCGGGCAGGCCCTGCGGGCGCACCAGCGACCAGGCCGCCCGGGCCGCCGACCAGTCCGCCAGCCGGCCGGCGTTGACGTTGTGCACCACGCGCAGCTGGCCGACCAGCTCCAGCGACTGGTGCACCGTGCCCACCCGCGCCCACAGCCGGCGCCGGTCCCGCTCGGACAGCGCCGCGGGGTCCGCGCCGAGCACCCGCACGGTGCCGGCGGTGGGCGGCACCGAGCCGTTGGCCAGCGCGAGCAGCGTGGACTTGCCCGCCCCGGACGCGCCGACGAGGGCGACCCGATCGCCGGGCCCGACCTCGAGGTCGATCCCGGCAAGCGCCGTCGTCCCGCCGTACCGGACCGTGACGTCGTCCAGCCGCAGGACGGCGGTCAGCTGACCAGTTCCAGGTCGCGGCCGATCTCCTCGATCCGGTCGTAGTCCGACGCCCGCGCCGGCACGAACGCGCCCGCACCGAAGAGCTCCAGCACCGGGTCGTCGGGCGGCAGGCCGGTGAAGAAGTCTCGCAGCCGGTGGGGGAGGTCGGGGAGGCCGGTCCGCTCGGCGGCCTGCGGGCCGAGCAGCCAGTGGTAGTCGTGGTACGGCGGGCTCTCGGCGTAGCGCACGACCGCCGGATCGACCGTGCCCTGCTCGCTGCGGGAGCGCCAGACCTGGGAGTTGAGCACCCCGGCCTGGTAGCTGCCGGAGGCGACCAGCGCCAGCGTCGCGTCGTGCGAGCCGGAGAAGCCGGGGCCGCCGGGGAAGCCCTGCGGGTCGACGCCGGCCTCGCGGAGGAACCACGCGGGCATCAGCCGGCCCGACGTCGAGGTCTCGCTGCCGTAGGTGAAGCGCAGCGGGGCCAGCGCGGTCAGGTCGTCGGACGGCGCGAGCCCGGTGGCGGCGTTGACCACGAACACCGAGGTGAAGGCCTGGTCGATGTCGCGCTGGGCGATCGGCTCGGCGCCGGGGGTCTGCAGCCGGGCCTGGACGCCGGTGAGCCCGCCGAACCAGACCAGGTCGAGGTCGCCGGTGCGGAAGAGGGAGACGGCCGCGGCGTAGTCGGTGACCGGCGTGTACTCGACCTCGAGGTCGAGCGCGGCGGACACCGCGTCGGCGACGGTGCCGTACAGGCGCTGCAGGACCTCGGGGTCCTGGTCGGGGATGGCGCCGACGTGCAGCGGGCCGGAGGACCCGGCCGCGGTCCCGGCGACGGGGGAGGAGCGGCCGCAACCGGCCACCGCGGCGGCGAGGGCGACGCCGGCGCCGGCCAGCAGGCTGCGGCGGGAGAGCGGGGGGAGCAGGGCATCGGGGCCACCCGACCGGGCGACGCGGCGGCTGCTCACTACGTCCGCGCGTGGGGAACGGGCACGGGACACCTCCGGCGGGGAAGGGATGGGTGCCCGCCATCCTGACCGACGCCGCGCCGGCCTGCCCCCTAGGGTCGGCCCGTGACCGACTGCCTGTTCTGCCGCATGGTCGCCGGCGAGATCCCGGCCGACGTCGTGCACGAGACCGACCGGACGCTGGCCTTCCGGGACATCAACCCGCAGGCGCCGACCCACGTGCTGGTCGTGCCCAAGGAGCACCACCCGACGGTGGCCGCGCTGGCGCACGCCGACCCCGAGCTGCTGGGCGCCGTCGTCCGCGCGGCGGAGGCGGTCGCCCTCCAGGAGGGCCTGGCCACCGCGGACGGCGTCGAGCCCGGCTACCGCGTCGTCACCAACACCGGCCCCGCGGCCGGGCAGACCGTGCCGCACGTGCACCTGCACGTGCTGGGCGGCCGCGACCTGCGCTGGCCGCCCGGCTGAGCCCCCGCGGCGGAGCGGGGCCGGGCCCGGTCGGGGGCGTGCTGGCCCGCCCGGTCAGGCCTGCCCGAGCCCGGTGACGCTCAGTTCGACGAACTCCCCGTTGCGGCGGGAGTGGCCGCGCAGCCCCATGACGGACCGACCCGGGACCGGTGTCGACACGACGACGGCTCCACCCGGAGGACGCCGGCTAGAGCAGCGAGTGACCACCCGAAGCGAGGTAGCGCCGGGCCAGGCCGCAGGACGCCGCCGTGTAGCCCGGGCCCTTGACCTGGCACTCACGGGAGTGGGAGTGCGACCCCATCCACGCCACCAGGAGCAGCCGCCGGAGCACGACGAAGGTGGCGAGCATGTCCTCGCCCTCGGCGCTGACCGGTGCGATGTCGCGATAGCCGCGCAGCCAGGCGTCCTGCCACTGCGGCAGGCGGGGGTCGTCCTCGAGGAAGGAGACCGCCGTGGCGAAGTCGTACAGGTACCAGGTGAACCCGCAGTCGTCGAAGTCGATGACCGTCATCTGGTCGTCGTGCACCAGGAGGTTGGCCAGTCGCAGGTCGGCGTGCGCCAGCCCGTACCGATCCGGCTCCTGCCCGTAGGTCTCCAGTCGCTGCCGCACCAGGTCCGCGGCCGCGCCGAGGATGCGCTCCTCCTCGGCGCCCACCCCGATCCCGTCCTGCCAGCGGCCCCACCGCGGGTCCTCGCCGAGCGAGGACGGCCAGTCCCAGGCGAACCGCGTGAACCCGGCGGGACGCTGCCAGGACCGGGCGTGCTGGTGCATCCGCGCGGTGATCCGGCCCAGTGTCTCGAAGCTCTCCAGCGGGACGCCGAGCTCGTCGGGCTCGATCCCGGGGGCGACCTCGAACAGCACGGCGTGGCGCTCCACGCCGTCGACCTCGGCGGTGACCACGCGCGCGCCGTCCTGGGAGGGGATCACGACCGGCGTGACGACGCCGGCCTCCTCCCGGAGGGCGGTGACCCAGTCCAGCTCGGACTCGATCGCCGGTCGCGTGTGGTAGTCCTCGCGGTGGACCCGCAGGACGCCGCTGCGCCCGGTGCCGGGGTCGTCGACGAGGTAGGTCGCGTTCTCGGAGAGGTTGATCATCCGCCAGGTGGCCTGGTCGGACAGCGCGTACCTGGTCAGCGCGACGGCGGCCACCCGGTCGTCCCCGCGGTCGACCTCGCCGTCGCGGGTCGTCGTCCCCTGCTCCGCCATCTGTGCTCCCGCCCCTCGATCGACTCGGCGAACGACGCCGGCGTCATCTCGTAGACGAGCAACGCCTCTCCGCCACCAGCATGGAGCCCTGCCGGTCGCCGTCCAGGATGACGGCGTGCTGGTCGGTGCAGATGGTCGTCGGCCGAGGCACCGGTCCCGTCGAGGGATCGCGCGCTCGATCGCCGGCGCCGGCGGCACCCCCTGACCAAGGCGTGGTCGGGCTCGGACGGCGGGTGGCCGCGGGGCCCGGCTCAGCGCGGGTTGCGGCGGGCGATGGCCCCGCTCAGCGCCGCCGCGAACGACGTCCACACCGCGTAGGGCACCAGCGCCGCGCCGGCCCGGCGGTCGACCGCCCACGACCGGCGGGCCAGGTCGGCCGTCGACGCGGCCAGCAGCACGGCCTCGGCGGTGGCGGCTCCCGGACGCCGGGCGCGGAAGAAGACCCAGGTCCAGCCGGTGTTGAGCGCCAGGTTGGTCAGGTAGGCGCGCAGGTACGCGCGCCGGCCCGGTCCGCCGGCCCCGGCCAGCGACCGGCCGCCGGCGAGAGCGAGCAGGACGTACAGCGCCGTCCACACCGGTCCGAACGCGGACGCCGGCGGCTGCCACGGCGGCTTGTCGAGCTCGCGGTACCACCGGGTGCCGGTCGCCGTGCCGATCCCGCCGAGGACGGCGGTGGCGGTGACGGCGGCCGAGGTCAGGGCGTAGGGGGAGCGGTCGGTCATGCGCCCCCGGGTACCCGGACCCGGCGTCTGCCAGGCTGCCGGGCATGACCGACACCCCGAGCGGCGCCCCGACCGGCGACACGGCGCCCGTGCGCATCGAGCGGGACGGCGACGTCGCCGTCGTCGTCGTGGACAGCCCGCCGCTGAACCTCTTCGACGCCCCGGTGTTCGACGCGATCGAGGCGGTCGCCGAGAAACTGGTCCGGCTCACCGACCCGGCCGACCCCGCGCGGGCCCGGGCGGTGCTGGTCGAGGCGCGCGGCAAGGTCGTCTCCGGCGGCGTCGACGTCACGGTGTTCCGCGACATCGCCGAGGGCCCCGAGCCCGCCGAGCGCGGCGCCGACCTGTGGCGGCGGCTGCTGCGGGTGACGCACACGTTCGAGGACCTCCCGGTGCCCACCGTCTTCGCCGCGCACGGGTTGACCCTCACCGCCGCGTTCGAGCTGGCACTGGCCTGCGACGTGCTGCTGGCGGCCGAGCGGGCGTCGTTCGGGCTGGTCGAGATCGTCGTCGGGCTGACCCCGTCGATGGGTGGGCCGCAGCGGCTGGCCGAGCGCGCCGGGTCCGCGCGGGCCAAGGAGCTGGTGTTCACCGGTGAGCGCTACCCGGCCGCCGTCCTCGAGCGGTGGGGCGTGGTCAACCGGGTGCTGCCCGACGAGGGCTTCGCCGAGGCCGCCCGCGCCTACGCCCGCCAGGTCGCGGCCGGCCCGACCGTCGCGCACGCGGCCACGAAGCAGCTGGTCACCACCGCCGTCCGGCAGGGCGCGCGGGCCGCGGACGACCTGGTGCCCGACGTCTCCGGTGCGCTCTTCGCCACCGACGACCTGCGCGGCGCGGTCTCCTCCTTCCTCACCGACGGACCGGGGAAGGCCACGTACTCGGGCAGGTGAGCGTCGGTCCGGGCGGCGGTTCCGGGACTCCGCGCGCGGGTAGACTCGACGGGTCCACACCTCCTCTCGCAGGAAGGCAGGGTCGAGGGTTCTTGCCCGACTCGTCCCCGAACGTCCCCGTGCCCGGAGCGCCCACGTCCCGTGAGGCCTCGGCCCAGGCCGCAGCGGCCGACGGCCACCCCGGACAGCCCGGCCTGGGAGACGTCGCCCCGGCCACCGTCCGGACCACCATCACCGTCCCCGACTCCGTCTCGATGGTCGCGCTGCTCGGCTCCGGCGACGAGCTGCTGCGCCTGGTCGAGAACGAGGTCGACACCGACGTCCACGTGCGCGGCAACGAGATCGCCGTGACCGGCCAGCCGGCCGACAACGCCTTCGCCGTCGCGGTGTTCGACGAGCTGATCGCCCTGCTCGGCACCGGGCAGGCGCTGCGACCGGACTCGGTGCGCCGGGTCATCGGGATGCTGCGCGCCGGGGGCTCCGAGCGGCCGGCCGACGTCCTCAGCCTCGACATCATCAGCCGCCGCGGGCGCACGATCCGGCCCAAGACGCTGAACCAGAAGCGCTACGTCGACGCCATCGACGCGCACACCATCGTCTTCGGCATCGGCCCCGCGGGTACCGGCAAGACCTACCTGGCGATGGCCAAGGCCGTGCAGGCGCTGCAGACCAAGCAGGTCAACCGGATCATCCTCACCCGCCCGGCCGTGGAGGCCGGCGAGCGGCTCGGGTACCTGCCCGGCACGCTCAGCGAGAAGATCGACCCGTACCTGCGGCCGCTGTACGACGCGCTGCACGACATGGTCGACCCGGAGTCGATCCCGCGGCTGATGCAGTCGGGGACGATCGAGGTCGCCCCGCTGGCCTACATGCGCGGAAGAGCGCAGCCCTACGACGCCCAGGTCCTCACGCCGGACGGCTTCGTGCCGATGGGCACGCTACAGGTCGGCGATCTGGTCATCGGCTCCGACGGAACGCCGACGCCGGTGCTGGGGGTCTATCCCCAGGGCCGCAAGGAGGTCTACCGAGTCGCCACGCAGGATGGCGCCTGGACAGTGGCCTGTGGCGAGCACCTGTGGACGGTGACCACTCCGGAGGACCGTCGCCGTGGGAAGGCGCGGACGCTCGAGA
>DASQXT010000222.1:0-2587 GCA_035639575.1 Geodermatophilus sp. | reverse complement strand
ACCAGATAACTGGACTGTCTATGCTCGCCGCCGAGGTGCAAAAGCCCAGGTCAGCACAGCGTTTCGCGCCGGACAGCTTCTAAGCACTTGGTCGCAGGTTCGATCCCTGCCGGGCGCGCAGGTCGCGATACCTCGTCGGGCTGCGGCAGGAGGGGGCCGGGTCCGTGGCTCCGCGCCGTCTCCCCCGACGCGGGGTCCCGCTGGATCACCGGGCGTGCAACGCGCGGCGTACGGCCTCGGGGACGGCCAGCGCATGCAGGGCGGCTCCGACTCGGGTCTCCGCAGGTGTCGCCGCCGAGGTCGGGCCGAACGGTGACCCCTCGGGCCGGCACACCGTGCCCACCGCGGGCACCTGACCCGTCAGCAGGTACTGGGTGACGTGACTGTCCACGCAGAAGTTGCCGGCGATGAGGTAGGCGCCGTGCCCCCACCCGGCGTAGGACAGCAGGCGCGAGTTGGGCAGCAGTTGCGACGCCGCCACGGCGCCCTGGTAAGGCGTGGCCGGGTCGAAGTAGTTGCCGACGACCAGCACGGGCGAAGACGTCTGCGCCGTCCACGGACCCAGGAAACGGTCCTCCCCGGCGGTGCTCGGCCACGACCGGCAGGGGCTCCAGGCCCAGTTCCAGGCCCGGCCGAAGCGGCCGAACCGGGCCTCGGCGCTGTCCGCGGCCGACTGCCATGCCGCGAAGGACTGCGGGTTGACGCTGTCGGAGCAGGCGACGCCGGGCGAGCCCTCGACGACGTTCGGGTACTCCTCCTGCGCCGCTCCGGCCAACCCGAGCTGGGTGCGGACCACGGCCAGGCGCTTCCCCAGCACGACCGGGGAGAGCTCCTGCTCCAGGCCGGCGAGGAAGGAGGCGTAGTCGGTCCAGATCGACGGGCCGTACAGCACGCCTGCCGTCATGGCGATCAGGTCGTTGTAGGTCACCGTGAACGCATCGCCGGTGAGCGGGTCGGTGATGGTGGCCGGGTGCCCGCGCAGCCGCTCCCCCATCGCCGCGAACCGCCCGCTCGCGTTGCCGGCGAAGGCGCAGTCCGGACCGGCCGCGTCGCACAGCCGGAAGAACTCGTCGAGGGTGCGCTCGGCGCCATCGGCGCTGCCGATGCGGGTACCGATCGGAGTGGTGAGGCCCTCCTCGCCGTGGCCGGTGGTCCAGGCGATCGGGTCGATGACGCCGTCGATGACGAAGGCCCGGACCCGTGAGGGGAACAGGTTGGCGTAGGTCTGCCCGAGCACCGAGCCGTAGGACACGCCCCAGTAGGTCAGCTGCTGGTCGCCGAGCACCTCCCGCAGCAGGTCCATGTCGCGGGCCGCGTCGGCCGTGGACATGTGGTCGAGGACGGCGTCGCCGTGCTTGGCGCACGCAGTGCTGAGTTCGTCGTCGGACACCCGCGTGGCCTCTTCCTCGGCCGGGGTGTCCGGGTACGGGGACGACGGCAGGGTCGCGACGGCTTGGTCGAGGGTGTCGAAGCAGCGCAGCGGCGTGCTGAGGTTGGTCCCGCGGGGGTCGAAGCCGACGATGTCGAAGCGGGCCCGCACCTCCAGCGGCATGACGCGGGCGACGAAGCGGGCGAAGTCGACGCCGGAGCCGCCGGGGCCACCCGGGTTGAGCAGCAGAGAGCCGATGCGCTGGTCGGGCTCTCCCGCGGGCAGCCGGATCACCGAGATGCCGATCTGCGGGCCCTGCGGGTCGCCGTAGTCCAGGGGGGCCGGCACCGTCGCGCACTGGAAGCCGTCCCGGCACGCCGACCAGGACACGGTGGGCGGAGCGACGGCGGAGGGGCTCGCCGACGGCGTGGCCTGGGCGGGCGGCGCCAGCAGGGTCAGGCTCAGCGCGGCGGTGATGCCGGTGGCGAGTGCAGCGCGGACGCGGCGCCGCTGCCGACCGGTCCAGGACGAGTCGGTCATGTCGGACCCTCTCCCTCGTCCCCGGCGCACGGAGTCGCGTGGCCGGACCGTGTCGTCGTGACGTCGCTCCACGGTCCGCCGCACCGGGCGTCAGCGTGCGGTCGAACCGTCACGAGAGCGTCACCACGCCCTCTACCAACTCACCACGGGGCCTCGTCGGATCGTGCTCCGTGCGCCGGGTGTGTCGGTGTCACGTCGGCGTCCTCGCCACCTCGCCGCGTCCGGACCCGCAGCTCGGTGCTCGTACCGCCCGCCGGAGGCAGGGCGGTGGGTGCGGCCTAGCAGTGGCCGGGCTGACCGCTGGGGCGCCGGCGGGGAGCCCCTGGGCCGCCGCACCCCGAGCTGCTCCCTGGGCCGCCGGCACCGCGTCCAGCACGACGGTCCCCTGGTACGTCGTCTCGACCTCGCCGTCCACCGGGACGTCGTGCATCGTGACGATCCCCCGAGCGCCCTCGAAGCCGCCCGTCCCGCCCGTGATCGGGTGCGTGCAGTTGCCCTCGACCAGGGCTCCCGTGGACGGGTCGAACGTCGTCCACGGGACGTAGTCGAAGAACAGCTCACCGGACGGCTCGCCCTCGGCACACACCTCGTCGAGGTCCACGTCGACGCAGCCCGCGAACCGCTCGTCACCGGTTCCGATCACGAGGGAGTCGGACTCGTAGAGCGGATCGGACGAGA
>DASQXT010000221.1:0-20614 GCA_035639575.1 Geodermatophilus sp. | reverse complement strand
CGCCCCCCCCCCGCCCCGGGCGTCAGGCTCCCGCCGCCGCGGGCTCCGCGGCCGAGGTGGACTTCCGGGCGGCGCCGTCCAGCGGCGCGTCGACGAGCCGGATGAGGCCGTAGTCGTAGGCGTGCCGGCGGTAGACCACCGTCGGCCGTCCGGTGTCGGCACACAGGAAGAGGAAGAAGTCGTGGCCGACCAGCTCCATCTCGTGGAGGGCCTGGTCGACGTGCATCGGGGTGGCCGGGTGGTGCTTCTCTCGCACGATCCGGCCGGGGAGGTGCTCGTCGAGGTCGGTGACGTGCGGCCCCTCCGCGAGCTCCCGGTCGCGGTCGAGGGACTCGGTGACAGCGGTGTCGGGGGCGCCACCGCCCACCCGCACGCTGGCCGGGGTCCGTCGTCCGTGGTGGACGCGGCGGCGGTCGGCCGCCTTGCGCAGCCGGTGGTCGAGCTTGCCGGCGGCCACGTCCAGCGCCGCGTAGAAGTCCGGCGCGGCGGCCTCGGCCCGGATCACCGGTCCCTTGCCGCGGAGCGTGATCTCCACGCGCTGGCACTTGCCGGACTGGCGCGGGTTCTTCTCGTGGAAGAGCTCCACGTCGATGCGCAGGATCTTGAGCTTCCCGTCGAACCGGTCGAGACTGCCGACCTTGTCCTCGACGTGCTGTCGGTAGTGCTCGGGGACTTCGACGTTCCGGCCACGGACCACGATCTCCATGAGACCTCCCGGTCGTTCGGGTTGTGATCGAACCCACGCTAGTCCCGGTCGCCGGGTCCCGACAGTCGATCTGCCGGACCCCCGCCGGCGCCCGCTCGGCCCTCCACCGCGGTGCGCCGAGGGGTCGCCGCGACGACCGCGGCCAGCACCGGAGGTCCCTCTCGGCCGGCCGCCGGCGCGAGCACCCCGGCCGCCTCGGTGAGCGTCGCGCCGCTGGTCACGACGTCGTCGACGACCACCAGCACCGCGGTCGCGGGCAGTGCGGCGGAGCCGGGGCGCAGCGTGAAGGTGCCGGCCAGGTTGGCTCGCCGCTGCGCCGCCGAGAGGCCCGCGGAGTCGGCGGCCCGCCCGCTGCGGCGCAGCAGCCGCGCCTCGGCCGCGGGCACCCCGGCCGCCCGCAGCTCGGCGACCGCGCGGGCGGTCAGCTCGCGGACGTGGTCGCGGCCGCGGGCGCGCAGTGCGGCAGCGCTGCTGGGCACCGGGACGAGCCGCACCGGCCCGGGACGGCCGGACAGCCCGGCGAGCACGCCCGCCACGGCCAGCGCCAGGGCGGCGCCGAGGGGGCCGGCCAGCTCGGCCCGGCCGCGTTCCTTGAAGGCGTTGACCGCCGGGCGCACGGGCCCGTCGTAGGCACCGGCGGCCACCGTCGGCGGGAAGCCGGCGGGGAAGCGGCGCGGCTGGGCGAGGTGCGGGACGGCGAGCAGCGCGGCACACCGCCGGCAGAGGACGGCACCCGGCACGCCGCACCCCGCGCACTCGCGCGGCAGCAGCAGGTCGGCCAGCGCCGTGAGCACCCCGCCGTCCACTCCCCCAGCCTCGCGCCCCGCGCGGGCGGCGCCCAGCGCCGCCGCACATCTGTGGACGGGGCCGTGCGTGGTGACGTGCTGGAACGGCCCCGCGTCAGCGAAAGGACCCCGTCCTCCCCACCCCTCGCACGGTCGGGGCGGTGCCCTGGACGGGGCCTACGAGGGATGGGGGACGCGGGGTCCTTCCTCAGCCGGGGTAGAACGGCTCGGTGCCCGGCTGCGGCTGCTCACCGCGGACCAGGGTCACCCACGTGCCCCCGGCGACCTGCCACTCCCAGATGGTGCCGCCGGCGCTGACCAGCGGCGGGCGCCCGGGTGCGGCGGCGACCTGGGTGGCCTGGCTGGGCAGCCCGGCGGTGGGCACCGGCGAGAGGTCCCAGCCGTCGACGCCGACGGTGTAGGGCAGGCTGCGGTCCTCGCCGGCGTCGCCGGCCAGCACCAGCAGGCTGCCGGAGGTCCGCCACGCGACGTCGACCACCTGGCCCAGCGCCGGGGCGACCTCGCGCCAGTCGCGCAGCGCCACCGGGCCGTCGGCGGAGCGCACCACGGTCCCGACGTACAGGCTCTGCCGCTGGCCGCCCTCGACCACGACGGCCGCGCGGACGCCGTCGGGCGACAGCTGCAGCGCGGTGGCCCGGCCCAGGCCCGGCAGCGTGACGGCGTTGACCGCCTGCGGTGGGCCGCCCGCGGTCACCCGCACCACCGTCGAGCCGTCGCGGACCAGCCAGAACTCCTGCCGGGCGGGCGCCACCGTCGGCACGGTCAGCGAGCCGCTGGGCAGCACCGGGGTGAGCTCGCCGCCGTAGGAGCCGGTGAGCAGCACCGCCTGACCGTCCCGCTGGCTCACCCCCACCATCTGGGTCAGCTCGCCGGTGCGGGGATCGGTGGCCACCGCGGCGCTGGACAGCCCGTAGACCCCCGTGCCGGCCGGGCCGCGAGCCGGCGCGGGGACGTCCGTCGCCGTCCACAGCGCGCCGTCGACGATGAAGTGGCCGACCGCGTCGACCGGGGCGGTCTTGGGGTCGAGGGTGGCCCAGGTGTCGACCGTCTGCATGACCGGCACGCCGTCGAGGCGCAGCGGGTCCCCGTCGACGAGGACCTCCACCGAGCGCACCGAACTCAGCTGGCCCAGCGTCCAGACCAGCTGGGCGGAGATCCCCGCGAGCCGGGTGGGCGGAGCGTCGGCGACGCCGGTCAGGTCGACGGTGACCGCCTGGGCCGAGACGGTCACCGTGCTGCCCAGCGCGGCGCCCTCGAGCTCGTTGACCACGCCCGCGGCCAGCACCGCCGAGGGCCCCTCGAGCAGCCGCTCGACCAACACCGTCGGCTGGGCCTCCCCGGTGATCAGGTACCTGGGGTCGGGGACGACGCGCTGGCCGGTCGGGTCGAGGAAGTAGAGGTCGCGCCGCTCGTAGAGCCGCTCGAAGTCCGGCTCGAGCATGAGCAGCCCGTCCGGCGGGTCGGTGATCCGCCACTCGCCGTCCACCTGCTCGAGCCGGAACTCCCGCGAGTAGACCTCCTGGCCGCCCACGGTGAACCCGCCACGCTGGTCGATCGTGCCGACCAGCTCGCCGGTCACGACGACGGTGCCGGCGTCGGTGGTGACGGTGGCGTAGTCGGGACCGAGCAGGGTGATGCCGGCGTCGTCCGACCACGACCCCTGCGGCTCGGGCGCCAGGTGCTCGCGGGCCACGGGGTGTCCGCGCACCGTGCTGGCGGCGGCGTCGAGGAAACCGCGGACGACCTCCTCCGGCGTGGCGCCGGGCTCCGGCGACAGCGGCTCGATGCCGACCGGGGTGTCCGCACGCGGCGGCGCCTGGGTGATCTGCACGGGCGCCGAGCTCGTCGGCACCGTCGAGCAGCCGCCGAGCAGGGCGACGGCCAGGACGACGGCCAGGACGACGCCACGGCGGGTCACCGGGCACCCCCGGGACGGCGCAGGACCGCGGGCCGCAGCGGCAGCGGCGAGCTGGTGAGGTCGGTGCCGGCAGCCAGCGGCAGCGTCAGCCGGAACTGCGCGCCGGCACCGGGCTGCCCCCACACCTGCAGCCAGCCGCGGTGCAGCCGCGCGTCCTCGAGGCTGATCGACAAGCCCAGCCCGCTGCCGCCGACGGTGCGCACCCGCGAGGGGTCGGCGCGCCAGAAGCGGTCGAACACGTGCTGCGCCTCGGCGGCGGAGAGCCCCACCCCGTGGTCGCGCACGGTGACCGCCGCGGCCGTCCGGTTGGCCGCCCAGGCGATCTCCACCGGCTTGCCGGTGCCGTGCTCGATCGCGTTGCCGACCAGGTTGCGCAGGATGCGCTCCACCCGGCGGGCGTCGACCTCCGCGATGACGTCCTGGGCGGGCCCGGACACCGTGAGCTGGCAGCCGTGCCGCTCGGCCAGCGCCGACATCCCGGCCGCCACCCGGCGCACGAGCGCGCCGAGGTCGGTCGGCTCCCAGTCGAGGACGGCGGCCCCCGCGTCGTAGCGGCTGATCTCCAGCAGGTCGGTGAGCAGCGCCTCGAAGCGGTCGAGCTCGGCGTGCATCAGCTCCGCCGAGCGCGCCACGTGCGGCGGGAAGTCCGCGCGGGACTCGTGGAGCACCTCGGCGGCCATCTGGACGGTCGTCAGGGGCGTGCGCAGCTCGTGCGAGACGTCGGAGGTGAAGCGCTGCTGCAGCTGGGACAGCGACTCCAGCTGGGTGATCTGCCGCTGCAGGCTGTCGGCCATCGCGTTGAAGCTGGTCGCCAGCCGGGCGAGGTCGTCCTCGCCGCGCACGACCATCCGCTCCTCGAGCTGCCCCTCGGCCAGCCGCTGGGCGGTGCCCGCGGCCCGGCGCACCGGGTCGACCACCAGCCGGGTCACGAGCAGGGCGATCCCGACGACGAAGAGGGTGAGGGCGATGCCGCTGACGACCACCGTGTTGCGGAACAGCGAGAGGCTCTCGGCCTCCTGGTCGAGCGGGAAGGCGTAGTACAGCTCGATCCGCTCGGCGCTGCCCGCGCCGGTCGGCACGGGCGCACCGACGAGATAGGTGGGCCGGGCCTGCCCGCTGCCGTCAGGGACCATCGCGTACTGCGCGTACTGGCCGCCGGAGGCGACGTCGGCGCGCAGCTCGGGCGGGATCGCCGGGTAGATGCCGCGCTGGCTGACCGCGGGGGCCCGCTCGGAGTCGCCGGTCCGGTAGACCATGACGACCTCGAAGTCACCGGCCGGGCTGCCGCGCTCCTTGAGCTGCTTGACCGTCCGGTCCAGGGTGGCCCGTACGCTCGCGCTGTCACCGGCGGCGATGCCCGCGACCTCGCTCTGCGCGTAGACGACCCCGGTCTGCACCTGGTCGATCGCCGCGTGCTCCTTGACCGACAGCAGCTGGTCCTTGATCTGGCTGAACAGCACCAGGCTCACGATCACCACGACGGTGCCGGCCACCAGCATGGTGATGGTGCCGATCCGGACCTGCAGCGACGAGCGCCAGGCGGCCGCCGCCCGCGCGGCCTGCCGCTGCGCCAGCCGGCGCGTCCGG
This sequence comes from Geodermatophilus sp., assembly GCA_035639575.1. Lineage (GTDB taxonomy): Bacteria > Actinomycetota > Actinomycetes > Mycobacteriales > Geodermatophilaceae > Geodermatophilus. The sequence continues at coordinate 15,597 of DASQXT010000221.1, read as the reverse complement.
GTGGCCTGCCGACGCAGCCGGCGGCGCAGCTCGCCGAGGTCGGCCGACCGCGCCCGGCGCGGCTCGACGGCCGGCGCCGGGCCGGCGGCGCCCGGGGACGACGGCGCCGCGGGCGACGCGTCGGTCGCCGGGGCCGCAGGCTGCGTGGTGCTCACGACCGGCGACGCGGAGCCGGGTTCACGGAACGCACCGGTCTACTCCGGCGGCCCGCTCCGCTCACGGCGGGCCGGCCTTGTAGCCGACTCCTCGCACCGTCAGCACGATCTCCGGCTTCTCCGGGTCCCGCTCGATCTTCGCCCGCAGCCGCTGCACGTGGACGTTCACCAGCCGGGTGTCAGCAGCGTGCCGATAGCCCCAGACCTGCTCGAGCAGCAGCTCGCGGGTGAACACCTGGCGCGGCTTGCGGGCCAGCGCGACCAGCAGGTCGAACTCCAGCGGGGTCAGGGCGATGGGGACGCCGTCCCGGGTGACCTGGTGCGCCGGGACGTCGATCTGCACGTCGCCGATGCTCAGGCTCTCGGCCTGCCCCGTCTCGCCGCGCCGCAGCTGCGCGCGTACCCGCGCGACCAGCTCCACCGGCTTGAACGGCTTGGTGACGTAGTCGTCGGCGCCGGCCTCGAGCCCCTGGACGACGTCGAGGGTGTCGCCCTTGGCGGTGAGCATGACGATCGGCACGGTCGACTGCGTGCGGATGTCCTGGCAGATCTGCAGGCCGTTGCGGCCGGGCAGCATCAGGTCCAGGAGCACGATGTCCGGGCGGGTCTGCTGGAACGCGGCCACCGCGCGGTTGCCGTCGGAGACGAACGCCGGTTCGTAGCCCTCGCGCCGGAGCACGATGCCGAGCATCTCGGCGAGGGCGGCGTCGTCGTCGACGACCAGGACTCGGCCGCGGGAGGACCCGTTCTGAGCAGCGCTGGGTGGCACGGCGACCATTCTGCGCTGCCCGGGGACGGAAGCGGGGACACCCGCCCGGAGTGCTCCGGACGGGTGTCCCCACGTGCCCCGATCGCGTGGTCCCGCCCCGGGTCCCCCTCCAGGATCCCGCCGCGAGCCAGGTGAGGCGATGCAACGGCCACCCTTCAGGGCCCCGCCGCGAGCCAGGTGAGGCGATGGAACGGCCCCCTCGCAGGGTCCCGCCGCGAGCCCGGTGAGGTGATGGAACGGCCACCCTTCAGGGTCCCCTTCAGGGTCCCGCGCCGAGCGGAGCGAGGCGTGGGGGGAAGGGTGGTCCTTCTTTCAGTAGCGGTAGTGGTCGCTCTTGTACGGGCCCTCGACCGGGACGCCGATGTAGTCGGCCTGGACCTTGGTCAGCTCGGTGAGCTTCACGCCGAGGGCGTCCAGGTGCAGCCGGGCCACGTGCTCGTCGAGCTTCTTCGGCAGCACCGTCACCGAGGGCTCCTGGCCCTCGTAGGCGGCCCGGTTGGTCCACAACTCGATCTGCGCGAGCACCTGGTTGGAGAACGAGGCGCTCATCACGAAGCTCGGGTGGCCGGTGGCGTTGCCCAGGTTCAGCAGCCGCCCCTCGGAGAGCACGATGATCGTGTGGCCGTCGGCGAACCGCCACTCGTCGACCTGCGGCTTGATCGTCGTCCGCTCGACGCCCGGGGTGCGGGCGAGGCCGGCCATGTCGATCTCGTTGTCGAAGTGCCCGATGTTGCCGACGATCGCCTGGTGCTTGGTCTGGCTGAGCTGCTCGGCCGAGATGATGTCCCGGTTGCCGGTCGCGGTGATGATGATGTCGGCCTTGCCGATGACCTCGTCGAGCGTGGTCACCTCGTAGCCGTGCATCGCCGCCTGCAGGGCGTTGATCGGGTCGACCTCGGTGACGATCACCCGGGCGCCCTGGCCGCGCAGCGACTCCGCGCAGCCCTTGCCGACGTCGCCGTACCCGCAGACGACGGCGACCTTGCCGCCGATCATCACGTCGGTGGCGCGGTTGAGGCCGTCGATCAGGGAGTGCCGGCAGCCGTAGAGGTTGTCGAACTTGCTCTTGGTGACCGAGTCGTTGACGTTGATCGCCGGGAACAGCAGCCGGCCGTCGCGGGCGAGCTCGTAGAGCCGCATGACGCCGGTGGTGGTCTCCTCGGTGACGCCGCGGATGCCCTGGCCGATGCGGGTCCAGTACTGCCCGTCCTGCGCCAGCGTGCCGCGCAGCGCCCGGAGGATGACGCCGTACTCCTCGGAGTCGGCCTCGGTGGTGTCCGGGACGGCGCCGTCGGCCTCGAAGCGGGTGCCCAGGTGCACCAGCAGCGTGGCGTCACCGCCGTCGTCGAGCAGCATGTTCGGCCCGACGACGGCCCCGCTCTCGTCGCGGAACTCGAACAGGCGCTGGGTGCACCACCAGTACTCCTCCAGCGTCTCGCCCTTCCAGGCGAACACCGGGACGCCGGTGGGCTGCTCGGGGGTGCCGTCGCCGACGACGATCGCCGCGGCGGCGTGGTCCTGGGTGGAGAAGATGTTGCAGCTGACCCAGCGGACGTCGGCGCCGAGCGCCTTGAGCGTCTCGATGAGGACGGCGGTCTGCACGGTCATGTGCAGGGAGCCGGCGATGCGGGCGCCGGCCAGCGGCTGCTCGTCGCCGTACTCGGCGCGCAAGGCCATGAGGCCGGGCATCTCGTGCTCGGCGAGCTGGATCTCCTTGCGGCCGAAGCCGGCCAGGGAGAGGTCGGCGACCTGGAAGTCGCCGTCGGTCAGTACACGGGTGCCGGTCAGGGTGGTCATGTCGCTCCGGAGGTACGGCCCGGTCGCGTCGGCCGGGCGGTGGCTGGGTCGCTTCGATCCCCGAGACGCGGGGAGAGCGAGCATGCCGAGGCTTCGGCGGGGCTCGTGCCGCCGTCCACGATACGCGGTGGTCCCCGACGATCAGCTCAGCTCACCGCTCCCGGTCCTGGCTCACGACCGGTGGTGAGCCGGGAGCCGGTGGGATCAGCTCACCTGGTCGTCGGGGGCCGGCTCCCTACTCGCAACCGACCCCGTCACCGTCCCCGTCGAAGGCGTCGCTCCAGCCCGGCTCGCCCCGCCGGATCGGGGCCGCGCCCGCCGCGCGGACCGCGTCGCAGTCGGCGTAGACGGTGCCCGTCGGTGCCGGCGCCGTCCGGGCGCCGGCGTCCGGCGGGGTCCCGGGCAGCGGCTCGTGCGGGCAGCCGGCGAGCACCGTGGCAGCGGCGTTGCGCTCGGCGCGGGTGACCCACAGCCCGTAGTCGGTCTTCACCGCGACCTGCCGCGCGACGTAGGCGCACCGGTAGGAGGTGTTCGGCGGCAGCCAGGTCGCGGCGTCGCCGTCCCCCTTCTGCTGGTTGAGCGGCCCGTCGACGGCGAGCAGGTTGCGCGGGTCGTTGGCGAAGGCGGTGCGCCGGTCGGCGTCCCACCGCTGCGCGCCCTTCTGCCAGGCGTCCGAGAGGGCGACGACGTGGTCGATCTGCACGTCGTCGCTGGTGCCCTCGCCACGGCGGAACTCGATGGTGCGCCCGGAGTAGGGGTCGTCGAGGGTGCCGGAGACGACGACGCAGTCGGAGCCGGACCGGAACCGCTCACCGGTCAGGTCGCGGGCCAGCACGTCGTTGCGGGTGTCGCAGCCGTTGTGGTCGGTGTCCACCCACGCCTCGCCGAACCGCTCGCGCTCGTAGCCGGTGCGCGGCGCCCGGCCGCGCACGTCCAGCCCGCCGAGGGCGGCCAGGGCGGAGTCCGGCGGCGCGGTGGCGATCGCCTCGTCGGCGGCCGCGTCGGACAGGACGCCGGTCAGCGGGCCGCCGCTCTCCCCGGTCGCGCTCAGCACGTCGCAGCCCGGGAGGCCGCCCAGCAGGACCAGCAGGGCGCTGCCGGTCAGCACGCCGCGGCGCAGCCGGGACGGGACGACGGGAGAGGAGGTGGGCACGGGCTCCTCCGGCGCGGGACGGGCGGGTTCGACGCTAGGCGCCCGCCGGCAGGACCGGGAGCCGGACACGCCGGGACGCCGTGCCGCCTCACAGCGCCCGGAGCCGGACCGGGTACGACGCGCCGCGGATACGCTCGCCCCGGCCAGCCACCCGCACCCCGGCCGGTACCGCGAGGACAGGACCGGGTCGACCGGTCGGCTCCCCTGCGGGATGGCTCGGCACGACTGGAACGGACGACCATGACCTCCGCACCGGAGCCGGCAGGACACCCGGCGGCCGCTCACGACACGGCCGTCATCGAGCAGGGTGCGCGGATCGGTGCGGACACCCGGGTCTGGCACCACGCGCACGTCCGCGCCGGTGCGGTCGTCGGGTCGGGGTGCGTGCTCGGCAAGAACGTCTTCGTCGACGCCGGGGCCGTCATCGGCGACCGGTGCAAGATCCAGAACAACGTCTCCGTCTACACCGGCGTCGTGCTCGGTTCGGACGTGTTCGTGGGCCCGAGCGCCGTGTTCACCAACGACCTGCGGCCCCGGGCCTCGGCCGGCGCGTGGACCGTCACCCCGACCGCGGTCCACGACGGTGCCTCGATCGGGGCCAACGCGACCATCGTCTGCGGCACCGTGCTCGGTCGCTCGTCGATGGTGGCCGCCGGTTCGGTGGTGACCCGGGACGTGCAGCCGCACCAACTGGTCGCCGGCAACCCCGCCCGCCACCACGGGTGGGTGTGCGCGTGCGGCGAGGTGGTCAGCCGGGCCGCCGAGCGCCCCGGGGACCTCCGGTGTCCCCAGCACCGGGACGGCGCCGCGCGGCCCCCGGGCAGCGCGGACCCGACCGGGACGATCCCGATCACCGTCGTCTCGACGGGTCCGGAGGAGGAGGCGCTCGTCCTCGAGGTCCTGCGCTCCGGCCGGCTGGCCCAGGGCCCGAAGGTCGAGGAGCTCGAGGCCCGGTTCGCCGCCGCGCACGACGTGGCGCACGCCGTCGCGGTCAACAACGGCACCACGGCCCTGGTCGCGGCGCTCCAGGCGCTGGGCATCGGGCCCGGGGACGAGGTGATCACGTCACCGTTCACCTTCGTGGCGACCCTGAACGCCATCCTCGAGACGGGGGCCACCGCACGGTTCGCCGACATCGGGAAGGACTTCTGCCTCGACCCCGAGCGGGTGGGACCGCTGGTCGGGGCGCACACCCGGGTTCTCCTGCCGGTGCACCTCTACGGGCTGCCGGCGGACGTGCCGCGGTTCGAGGAGCTCGCCCGCGAGCGGGGACTGGCGATCGTGGAGGACGCCGCCCAGGCCCACGGCGCGCGGATCGCCGGGCGCCCGGTGGGCTCCTCCGGCGTCGGGTGCTTCTCCTTCTACGCGACGAAGAACGTCATGTGTGGCGAGGGCGGGATGATCACGACCCCGGACGCCGACCTCGCCGACCGGCTCCGCGTCCTCCGCAACCAGGGGATGCGCGCGCCGTACCGGTACGAGGTCCCGGGCCACAACTACCGGCTCACCGACCTGCAGGCGGCCATCGCCCTCCCCCAGGTCGACCGGCTCCGGGAGAGCAACGACGCCCGCCGCGCCAACGCCGCCCACCTCTCCGAGGGCCTGCGCTCGGTACCGGGGCTGCGCGTCCCGGAGCTGCCGGCCGGCCGCGAGCACGTGTTCCACCAGTACACGGTGCGGGTCCTCGAGGGAGCGGCCCTCGACCGGGACGGTCTGGTGGCCGCTCTGGCCGACCGCGGGATCCGCGCCGGCGTCTACTACCCGGACCTGGTGCACGACCACGACTGCTACCGGGACCACCCGCGGGTCGTCGTCGGCGAGACACCGGTCGCGGCACGGATCGCGCGGGAGGTCGTGTCCCTCCCGGTGCACCCGCACCTGAGCCGGGCGGACCTCGACCGGATCGTCGACGCGGTCACCGAGGCGCTCCGGTGACCCGGGTCGCCGTCGTCGGCGCGGGGATCATGGGCGCCAACCACGCCCGGGTCCTGCACCGGCTGCCCGAGGCGGAGCTCACGCTCGTCGTCGACCTGGACGAGCAGCGCGGCCGCGCGCTGGCCGGGTCGGTGGGGGCGGGGTACAGCGCCGATCCCGCCGCGGTCCCCGAGGTCGCCGAGGCCGCCGTCGTCGCCGTCCCGAGCGAGGCGCACGTCGACGTCGGCGTTCCGCTCCTGCGCGCCGGCGTGGACCTGCTCGTCGAGAAGCCCATCGCCACGACGGTCGAGGACGCCGACGCCCTCGTCGAGGCGGCGCGGGCGAACGACCGGGTCCTCATGGTCGGTCACATCGAGCGCTTCAACCCCGCGGTGCTGCAGCTGGACGACATCGTCCAGGACCTGCTGCACCTCGAGCTGACCCGCATGGGCCCGTTCTCACCGCGGGTCACCGCCGACGTCGTCCTCGACCTGATGATCCACGACCTGGAGCTGGCGCTGGCGCTGGCCGGCTCCGACGTCGAGAGGGTCGAGGGGATGGGCCGGCGGGAGCGGAGCGACTCCCTGGACCTCGCGACCGCCCTGCTGCAGTTCCGCAACGGCGTGACGGCGACCGTCACGGCCAGCCGGGTGGGGCAGACCAAGATCCGCCGCATCGAGCTGACGCAGCGCGCCAACTTCGTCGTCCTGGACCTGGTCCGCCAGGACCTCACCCTCCACCGGGTCGACCACAACGAGTTCCTCGCCGAGGGCGGCGCCCGCTACCGGCAGAGCGGGCTCATCGAGATCCCCTTCCTCGAGCACCGCGGCGAGCCGCTGGTGCTCGAACTGGAGCACTTCCTCCAGTGCGTGGCGCACCGACGGCCCCCTCGGGTCACCGGTGTGCAGGGGCGCCGGGCCCTCGAGCTGGCGCTCGCCGTGCGGCGGTCGGCGGAGTCGCCCTATCGCTGAACGGCTGCGTCCGGGAGGCCGTCGCGGACGGACGAGGCGTGCCGCCGCCGGATCCCCGACAGCCCCGCGGCCATCTGCCAGACGTCTCGCACGGTGACCCGGCTGCGGTGGTTCCGGTGCTCCGGGGAGAGCCGCACCGGCACCTCCAGCGGCTGCGCGCCCAGGCGTTCGGCGAGGAAGCACAGCTCCGTGGTCACGAGGTAGCCCGGTTCGGTGAGCAGCGGACCGATCCGGCGCGCCCAGTCGCCGGCGAGCACGAACGTGCCCTGCGGGTCCAGTGTCCGCATCCCCAGGACCAGACGACGCAGCGTCCAGAAGCCCCAGCTGAGCACCGCTCGGGTGAGCCCCCGGTCGACGTGGGAGTCCTGGTGTCCCTTGGACCCGACGACCACGGGGTGGACCGCGGGGTCCACCTCCTCCGCGGCCTCCAGGTCGTCGAACCCGAACGGCAGGTCGTCGGCGGTCAGCACGACCCGCGCCCCACGACTCGCGGCGATGCCGGCGCGGTAGGCGTTGCCCATCCCCTTGGCCGACCGGAGGACCCTCAGCGACACGCCGGGGTGGCTCCACTCGCGTTCGATCCGCTGCAGGAGGGCGCCGGTGCCGTCGGTGGAGCCGTTCTCGACGACGATCACCTCGGCGTCCCGGCCGTCCAGCCGGCTCGCCAACGCGGACAGCGTGCCCTCGATGGCGCGCGTGCTGTTGTGCGCCGGGACGACGTAGGTGAGGGCCACGGGACCAGGAGCCGTGCCCGCGGCGACCGGTGAGCCGTCCACCGGCGTGGCCGACCCCCGGTGCATGGCCGCTGACCCTCGTCTCGTCGAAGTCCATCGGACCCGAACGGGCGTGCTCGTCCGCAGCTGCAGGGTAACGTCGAGGTCACGGCACTGGCAGTCCGTGCACCGTCGGGCGGCGACCGGCCGGGACGGTCGGCGACGTCAGCGGCGGCAGGACGCCCGCGGATCCGGGGCACGCTGACGAGGAAGGCCTCTGGGTGAGCACCGCTGCGGACACGTCGCCCGGCTCGCCCGCGCCGGCCCGCACCGGGCGGCGGACCACCGAGTTGCTGGTGGTCCTCGGCGTCGGCGTGGCGGTCGCGGCGATGATGGCGATCCCCTTCCTGCAGCGCCACGACTTCTACTACGGCGGGGACAACCCCCAGTCCTTCGTCCCGCTGTGGCACCACTTCGGCCTCCAGCTGCGGGCCGGGCACTGGCCGACCATGGAGCCCGACGGCTGGACCGGCGGCAACTACGCCGCGGAGGGCACCTACGCGCTGTGGAACCCCGTCCAGCTGGCGGACTACGTGCTCGTCTCGCACTTCGACGACCTGGCCGCGGCCGCCGCCGTCGTGCAGATCCAGTTCCTGGCGCTGCTCGGCATGGGCGCATACCTGCTGTTCCGCGAGTACGGCGCGGGTCGGCTCGCGTCGGTGGTCGTCGCCCTCGCCGTCCCCGCCACCGGCTTCACCCTCTACTACGAGGCCAACGGGTGGCCGGCCGGCCTCATGGCGTTCACCTGGGTGACCTGGTTCTGGTGGGCGGCGCGCCGGCAGTCCCGCGGCCACCTCCTGCCGCTGGTGACGTTCCTCGTCGGCGCCCTGGCCATGACCACCGGCAACCCGTACGCGGCGCTGGGGATGGTCGTCGTGCTGGCCGGCATCGCCGTGGAGCTGCTGGTGCGGCGCGACTGGGGGCGACTCGTCGGCATCGTCGTCACCGGTGCGTGCGTCGGGGCGACCGCGGCCCTCGTCTTCCTGCCACTCGTGGGCACCCTGCCGGTGACCGACCGGGAGCAGACCGCGATGCTGGCCAACGACACCTTCCTGGTCCCGCGACTGGGTGACGTCCTGGCCTCCAGCGCGCCCACGTACCTGCCCGCGATCCTCACCTTCGGCGGGGCACTCATCGAGCGGGTCCCGTCGACCTACGCCGCCTGGTTCGCCCTCCCCCTGCTGCCGTGGGTGCGCTGGGGCGCGCTGCGGCGACCGGAGCGGTCGCTGACCAGCGTGGCCGTCGTCGCCGCCGTCTTCGCGGTGCTGGCCTTCGGACCGTCGAACCTGTGGCTCTTCCGCTGGCCGATCCGGCTGATCGAGTACCTCTACCTGACCCTCGGCGTCCTGCTCGCCCTGCTCCTGTCCCGCGGCCTCGCCACCGACCACGTGCGCCGGCGGACGACGGCGACGACCGCCGTCGTGGTCGTCGGGGGCTACCTGTCCTTCGCCACCCGCCCCGAGCACCCGTGGCTGCACGTGCTGGCCACGGCGGGCGTGCTCGCCCTGGTCCTCCTGGCCCTGACCGGGTTCCGCCGGCGGGGACGCCGCGCCGGGGCGACGGTCCTGGTGGTCGGCACGGTCCTCGTCGTCACCGTCCAGACCGGGCAGCTGCCGTTGGGCGCCGGCGACGCGGTGGACCGGGCGCAGCTGCCCAGCTCGATCGCGCAGGTGCACGAGGCTTCGGCGGCCTACCGCGGCACGGTGCTGCAGCTGGCCTCCCCCGGGTCCCTCCAGGCGGCACCGCGGCGGTACACCGGGCACCTCCTGTTCGGCAACGAGACCCTCATGTCCGGGCACGAGTCGATCGTGCGCTACAGCGGGATGGGGTTCGAGGACTTCGCCGACGCGCTCTGCATGGGGTACCGGGGCCAGGTGTGCCCCGAGGCGTTCGACCGCGCCTGGCGACCGGCCGGCGACACCGGCGCGCCGCTGGTCGACCTGCTGGGTGTGGAGACGCTCGTGATCGACAACGAGTTGTTCACCGGCCAGGCCCGCCAGCCGCCCCCGCCCGGCTGGTCCCTGGCGACCCGTGACCGGCTGCGCACCGTGTGGGTCCGCGACGAGGCCATCGGGTACGGGGGACGGCTGTCCTGGGTGTCACCCGGCGTGGACGTCCTGTCCGACGACGGGACGGGCGTCAGCGAGGAGGTCCGGGTGCAGGCAGCCGAGGCCGGCACGCTGGTCTTCGCCCGGCTGGCCTGGCCCGGTCACACCGCGACGCTCGACGGGGAACCGCTCGACGTGCGGGAGGGCCCGGCCGGCCTGCTCTCCGTCGACGTGCCGGCCGGCCGGCACGTCGTGGACATCGCCTTCCGCTCACCCGGGCTGTCGGTGGGGGCCGCCGCCGTCGCCGCCGGCGCACTCCTCAGCCTCCTCCAGTCGGCCGTCTGGCTGGTCGCCCGGCCGCTGCGGAGACGGGGCGCCCCGGTGCCACCGCCCGCGGACGACCGCCGGGTCGCCGTCGGGCCCGGCGGCGGTGGAGACCTGCGGGGTGACCTGGTCCCCGCAGGCGGCGTCGGGACGGCGACCGACCCGGAGCTGCCGCCGCGCCGCACGGGGTCGCGCCGGGCAGCCGACCGGGGCCCGGACTCGTGACCCGGGACGTCGACACCCCCAGGACGACGGCGGACCCGTCCGGGACCGCTGCCCGCCCCGGACCTCGTCGCGGGGACGTGCGGGGCGTCCTGCTGACCTGGGGCCGGCGAGTGGTGATCGCCGCCGTCATCGGGTTCGCGGTGCACCAGGTGGTCCGCGAGTGGGACGCGGTGTCGGCGACGCTGCGCCACCTCGCGTGGCCGCACGTGGTGCTCGCCCTGGTGGCGGTGTCGGCCGGTGTCCTGCTCGGTCCGCTGGTCTGGCGTGCGGCCCTGGCCGCCCTGGGCACCCGTGTGACGGTCCCGGACGCCGCGAGGATCTACCTGGTCGGCCAGCTGGGCAAGTACGTGCCCGGGTCGGTCGTCGCGTTCCTCCTCCAGATGGAGCTGGCCCGGTCGGCCGGGGTCTCCCGGGCCCGCGGCCTCACCGCCTCGCTGCTCACCGCCGGGATCGCCGTCGTGACCTCGCTCGTCGCCGGCCTCCTCGCGGTCCCCGCGCTGGCCGGCAACCAGCCCGCACTGCTGTGGCTGTTCACCCTGCTGCCGGTCGGGCTGGCCCTGCTGCACCCCACGGCGCTGACCTGGGTCTTCGACAAGCTGCTGAGGGCGGCGCGCCGGGACCCCCTGCCGCAGCGTCTCGCCGGCGGGGCCATCGCCCGGGCCAGCGGCCTCAGCCTGCTGGTCTACCTGCTGTACGGCCTGCACCTGTTCGTCCTCGTCGACGCGCTGCAGGACCCCTGGCCGACGAACCCGGCGCTGGCGCTCGTGCTGTGCGTCGGTGCCATGGGCGTGGCGATGACCGCCGGCGTGGTCGCCTTCGTGCTCCCGTCGGGCATCGGAGCCCGGGAGGTCGTCATCGTGGGGGCGTTGGCCGCGGTGCTGCCCTACGGGCAGGCCCTGGCCCTGGCCGTCGTGTCCCGCGTGCTGTTCACCGTCGTCGAGCTCGTCTCGGCCGGCGTGGCGACGCTCGCGACCCGGCGCTCCTCCCGTCGCCGGGCTCGCTCCTGACCACCGCCCGCGCGGTGGTCAGGAGAGGTTCGTCGTGCTCCGGTACAGCAGTGCGGGCCCGCGGGCGGTGACCGGCTCGCCCGCCGGGACGAACGCCGACCTCCCCTTCTCCAGCACCAGCTCACCGTCGGCCGCGGCCAGCACGGCGCGACCCTCGGTGCACAGCAGCACCTGCGGGCCGGCGGTGGTCAGCGCTCCGGTCCGGTCGTCGAGCTCCACCCGGGTGAGGTCGAAGTCCTCGACCGGCACGGGGTAGCGCAGCCCGCCCGGCCCGAGCACCGGGTGGAGGACCGGGATGCGGCCGTCGGCGAAGTCCAGCACCTCCATGAGGGCCGCCAGGTCGACGTGCTTGCTGGTCAGCCCGCCACGCAGCACGTTGTCCGAGCTGGCCATGACCTCGACCCCGGCACCGCTGAGGTAGGCGTGCAGGTTGCCGGCCGGCAGGAACACCGCTTCGCCGGGTGCCAGCTTGAGGTGGTTGCACATCAGCGAGATGACGACGCCCGGGTCACCCGGGTAGGACTCCGCGAGCGTCGCCGCCCAGCGGTAGGTGTTGATGAACTCCGGGTCGTGCGCGGCCACGTAGGTGGCCGCCCTGCGCGCGACCGCCTCCACGAGGGAGGTGCGGCGCCCGTCGGAGAGGGCCAGCAGCTGCGGGATGGCCGCCCGCAGGCCGCCGCGTGCCAGCGCCGCGATCGTGGGCTTGAGCTCGGGCAGCTGCAGCTTGGCCAGGCAGTGCAGCGACTCCTCGACCGGCCGGAAGCCGCAGAGGGCCTCGAAGGTGGTGAGCGCGAGCAGCAGCTCGGGCTTGTGCCACGGGTCCTTGAACGTCCGCGTCGGGTCGTCCCTGGGGATGCCCGCCGCCTCCTCGGCGGCGTAACCGGCCGCCGCCTGCTCCATCGTGGGGTGCGCCTGCAGCGACAGCGGACGATCGGCGGCCAGCACCTTCATGAGGAACGGCAGCCGTGGTCCGAAGCGCGACACGGCCCGGGCACCGAGCAGCCGCTCGGGCTCCTCGGCGATGGCCCGGTCCAGCGGCCGGCCGTCGGCCAGCAGGCTCGGCTCGTCGGGGTGCGCACCCATCCACAGCTCCGCGTGCGGCTGCGGAGCCGGGCTGGGCTGCCCGAGCAGCTCGGGGATCACCGTCCGGCTCCCCCAGGGGTAGAAGCGGACGGAACTGGTGAGGGGCCACATCGCCGTGGAGGTTACTGGCCGGTCGCGTCGGGTGGGCATGGTCGGGTCCACGCCGCCGCGCGCTGTCGCCCGTTCGGGTCAGCGCGCGGGCGTCACCTCCGGGGGTGCGGACGGCGCCCCGGGGGGTCAGTCCCGGGCGACGGGAGTCGAGCCGGAGCGCTCCGGGGAGGACGTGCGGCGCAGGTCGGGCTCCAGGTAGATGACCCGGGCGATCGGCACCGCCTCGCGGATCCGCGCCTCCGCTGCGTCGATCGCCTCCGCCACGCAGGCGGCGGTCTCGTCGTGCCGGACGGCGATCTTCGCGGCGACCAGCAGCTCCTCGGGGCCCAGGTGCATCGTGCGCATGTGGATCACCGAGATGTCGGTGCCCTCCTCGAGCGCGGTGACGATCCGGTCCTGGTGCTCCGGGGTCGCCGACTCGCCGATGAGCAGGCTCTTGGTCTCGACGGCGAGGACCACCGCGACGACGACGAGCAGCAGCCCGATGAGGATGGTGCCGAGGCCGTCGAAGAGGGGCTCGCCGGTGAGCACGGTCAGGCCGACGCCCATCAGCGCGAACAGCAGGCCCAGCAGCGCCGCGGTGTCCTCGAGCAGCACGACGGCCAGCTCGGGAGCGCGGGTGCGCCGGATGAACTGCCAGTAGCTGGTGTCGGGTCGCTTGACCGCGTTGGTCTCCTTGACGGCCGTGCGCAGGGAGAAGCCCTCCAGCGCGATGGCCACCAGGAGCACGCCGAACGCCCACCCCGCCGACTCGAGCGGCTCGGGGTGCTGCAGCTTGTGCACGCCCTCGTAGATCGCGAAGAGGCCGCCGACGCTGAAGAGCACGACGGCGACGAGGAAGCTGTACACGTAGCGGTCGCGGCCGAAGCCGAACGGGTGCCGCGGGGTCGCCGCCCGCCGCGCGGTGCGCCCGCCGATGAGCAGCAGCACCTGGTTGCCGGAGTCGGCCACCGAGTGGATCGCCTCGGCCAGCATCGAGGACGCGCCGGTGACGAGGTAGGCGATGAACTTCGCCGTCGCGATGCCGAGGTTGGCCCCCAGCGCGGCGAGGATCGCCGTGGTGCTGCCGCCGTGGCCCTCACCGTGGTCCTCGCCCTGGGGGTCCTCGGCGGGCGGGCCGGCGGCGGGCGAGGCGTCGGTGCTCATGACGGGGCGGACCTCTCGGTGTCCAGTGCCAGGGCCAGGTAGACGGCCGTGAAGTCGGCGACCGCCAGCTGACGGGCCAGGCGGGGCAGCCGGCCGTACCGCTCCGGTTCCCCGTGCTCGGCCAGCCCACTCACCGGGACGTTGGCCGCGGCGGCGCTGCGCAGCGCCTCGCCCAGCGCCTCCCGGGCGGACCGGGGTTCGCGCTCCCCCGCGCCGTCGTGCTCGCCGGCGTCGGCGTCGCGGACGGTGAGCAGCCGCAGCCGCCGGCCGGCGTCCTCGGCGCGGTCGCGGAAGAAGTCGTCCTCGCCGTCCGCGGGCGCCAGCGGACCGCGCAGCACCGCGCACGCCGCGACCCGCTGGTCGGGCATCCGGAAGGTGGTCACCGGCAGCCCGGCGAGCGTCGCCAGCTGGTCGGCGATCCGGGTCGCGGCGGTGCCGGCCAGCGGCCCCTCGGCGGCGATCACCGGCAGCGCGTCGAGCAGCTCGAGGGCCAGCGTCTTGGCGGGGTTGACGAAGGACTCCCGGGCCGGACCGCACTCCGTGGCGACCTCGTCGAGGGCCGCGGCGATCGCCTCCAGGTCGGCCGCGCCCTCCGACACCAGGTCCAGACCGACGGCCAGCTGCAGCATCGGGGTGAGCAGCGACCACAGCGTGGTGTGCCGCACCCGGGACCGCGGCAGCGGCACGTAGGGGGCGCGGGCCGTGGAGCAGGCCGAGCGCAGCGGGGCGTCCTCGGCGCCGATGCCCAGCAGCGTCACGCCGCGGCGGGCCGCCTCGTAGGCCGGGGTGACGGCGTAGCGGCCGGCGCCGGTGCGGGTCACGACGACCGCGATGTCGCTGGGGCCGGTCCACACCGGCAGGTCGGGCCCGGGGACGACGTCCACGGTCACCGGGCTGGCCGGCCCGAGGAGTGCCCGCAGCACCTGCGCGGCCACGGCCCCCTCGCGGCGGGCCACGACGACCAGCCCGCGCGGGCGGCCACCGGTGGTGACCCGGTCCAGACCGGCCTCGTCGGTCAGCCGGGCGGTCTCGCGGACCTGCGCGCCGGCCCCGGCCACCGCGGGCAGCAGGCCGCGCGGGTCCCGGGCGCGCAGCACGTCGAGGTCGTCGAGGACCTCCTCGGCCAGCTCGGGGGAGGTCATGAGCGCTGCCGGGCCTCGTCGAGCAACAGCACCGGGATGCCGTCGCGGACCGGGAAGGCCCGGTGGCAGGTCGGGCAGACCAGCTCGCTCGCCGCCTCGTCCACCGTCAGCGGGCTGTGGTGGGTGTCGGGGCAGGCGAGGATCTCCAGCAGCGTGGGGTCCAGCCCCAGCGGACCCGGTGTTGTCGTCATGCGCGCACCATCCCCAGCACTCGGTCCCGCAGTTCGGTCATCCGCGCCTCGTCCGGCGCCTCGACGTTGAGCCGCAGCAGCGGCTCGGTGTTGCTGGCCCGCAGGTTGAACCACGAGCCGTCGGGCAGGTCCACGGTCAGTCCGTCCAGCTCGTCGACGGTGACGCCGTCCTGCTCCTCGAACGACGCCCGCACCGCGGCCACCCGGCCGGCGGCGTCGGCCACGGTGGAGTTGACCTCCCCGGAGGCGACGTAGCGGGCATAGCCCGCGGTCAGCTCGGACAGCGGCCGGCTCTGCTCCCCCAGCGCGGCGAGCACGTGCATCGCGGCGAGCATGCCCGTGTCGGCCCGCCAGAAGTCGCGGAAGTAGTAGTGCGCGGAGTGCTCGCCGCCGAAGACGGCGTCGGTGCGGGCCATCTCGGCCTTGATGAACGAGTGCCCGACGCGGGTGCGCACCGGTTGGCCGCCGTGCTCGCGGACGATCTCGGGCACCGCCCGCGAGGTGATGAGGTTGTGGATCACCGTCGTCCCCCGGCCCTTGGCCAGCTCGCGGACGGCGACCAGCGCGGTGATCGCCGACGGACTGACCGGCTCGCCGCGCTCGTCGACGACGAAGCAGCGGTCGGCGTCGCCGTCGAAGGCGAGGCCGAGGTCGGCGCCCTCGGCGCGGACCCTGGCCTGCAGGTCGCGCAGGTTCTCGGGCTCGATCGGGTTCGCCTCGTGGTTCGGGAACGTGCCGTCGAGCTCGAAGTAGAGCGGTACGACGCGCAGCGGGAGCCCGTGCAGCAC